>NZ_CP085169.1 GCF_022788715.1 Sulfitobacter sp. DSM 110093 | reverse complement strand
TCTTGTCTGCCCGTCACCTCGACCTTCAATTGATGTTTCTCGAGTGTTTAGGGGTCAAGAAACGGCTTTTGCGGTCGTTTTGTGTTTATCTTGTTACAAGCTATGGCCCGGGCAGTTCTGAATCTCAAGAAGAATTACGGTTTTTGTGCTTGAAAATCCGGAGAGATAAACAAAGAGCGCCAGCACCAGAAGTTAATGTAACGAACTAAGAACGGGCGCAAGAGCATTGAAATATATCACAAAACTACGCTGCCGTCTTATCCACAGGCATTTCATTTTTGGCTTGAGTTTGCCGACCCTTGATGTGGGCGTTCGTTTGCCTGGTTCGGCGATCTAGGCACTAATTGGCATCAAGCGGTTCTTGAAGCAGAGCTGGCATACCGTCTGAAAGTGGGATTCACGGACAGCTTGAACCTGTAAATTGGTAAAAAGCGTTACCAGGATCGATTTTTACCGAATCTATCTATCTGCCTGCATGGAGCCGTGCCGGGTGCTACGGCGACTTGTGAGCCATATTGTACATCATCACGGATAACGAACGTGCCAGATATGCAGGAAATGTACAGACATTGGGCTCTGTTGCAAAGTTTTTGCCCAATAGGCGTCATAGCCCTATTATGCTAGGTTTTTGATCCCATGGTTTGATGGTGCGATCCTTTCGCAGGAATGGAAGGAAGCATTATGGGACAAGTTCGTCACGGAAGCGCCACGACCACGCACGCTGTCAGAGCTGCAATACAGCGATCGCAATCTCCGCAACTGCTCAGCTCAGCAAGAAGCCCACAGCCATCTCCTGGCGCATGGACGAAACCTATATATATGCCAGCGCGCACCAGGAAGGCGGCCATGACGAAGCTGGATCAGCGCGACCGCTTCGCGCAGGTATTGATCCACCTGGGCTTCAATCATCTCCGTGAGCAGGATAATCCGTTGCGCAAGATGCTCGAGGAACCCGCGCGCATAGGCGCAATAGTTCCGGATGAACACCAGGCTGTATTGCTGGTTGGTCAGGAAGGCTTGGAGTTCGATGATTAATACATGATCGGGTTTTGACATTGACGGCTCCTCTGCTGGTCAAACCCCTGCACAGGTTCGGACGAAAATAATGCGGAGCAAAGTCACAGATTAACGGCAGAACTGCCGTGATTTTATGCGCCTATTCCGTGTTCCTCCGCATTATGGCCACTTGATGATTAGTGAAGTTATGTTGAGGTGCGCATTTTTTGACAAATGGCTTAACTTCGGAGGGCGGGATCAGCCGCACCTCGCGCCCCAACTTCCCAATGATGACGGAAGATGTGCGAGACTGTCCTGAATTTTGTGCTCTGGCGTGGTAACTGCTCTATAAGGAGACCCACGTATGAGCATCGACAAAGAACTATTAGACCAACTGATGGAAGGCCGGTCATCTGGCGACCTATTCGGCAAGGAGGGCATTCTTGCTGAGTTGACCAAAGCATTGGCAGAACGCGCTTTAACGGCTGAGATGGAGGAACATCTTGGGGAAGAACGCGCCGAAGGTGTCGCGGAGGGTCAGAACCATCCGCCCAATCGCTGTAATGGCAGCAGTCAGAAGACTGTGACCACCGACAGTGGGAAGGTCATCCCGGACATTCCGCGCGACCGCAACGGCACCTTTGATCCGCTGTTGATCGCCAAGTATCAGCGTCGTTTTCCCGAGTTCGACCGCAAGATTGTCAGCATGTATGCACGCGGAATGACGACCCGAGAGATCCAAGGGCACATCGAGGAGATTTACGGCTTTGAGGCATCACCCAGCTTGATATCGGCAATCACCGAGGCCGTAATGGACGAGGTAACCGCCTGGCAGAGCCGGCCATTGGAACCCTGCTATCCCGTGGTGTTCATGGACGCGATCCGCGTCAACATCCGCAGTGATGGAGCGGTCTCGAACAGGGCGGTCTTCGTGGCCTTGGCGATCCGTCCAGACGGCACCCGGGACGTTCTGGGGCTGTGGTTCCAGGCCAATGAGGGTGCCAAATTCGGGGCAAAGGTTCTGAATGATCTACGCCACAGGGGCGTTCAGGACATTCTGATTGCCGTGGTCGACGGCCTCAAAGGCTTCCCCCAGGCCATTGAGGCGGCTTTCCCGGAAGCCCAGGTCCAGACGTGCATCGTTCATTTGCTGCGCCACTCTATGAGCTTTGCCAGCTACAAGGACCGCAAGGCCGTGGCGACAGCCCTGAAGGCGGTCTACACCGCCTTGGACGTCGAAGCAGCAGAGGCTGCGCTGGCCGAGTTCGAGGAGAGTGATCTGGCCAAGCGCTATCCGGCTATTGCCCCGAGCTGGCGCCGAGCCTGGAACGAGGTGATCCCGTTTCTCGCCACCCGCCCGAAGTGCGCCGACTGATTTACACGACGAATGCCATAGAAGCCCTGAACTCGAAAATCCGGCGTGCGGTGCGAACCCGCGGCCACTTCCCGAGCGATGAGGCTGCGGCAAAGTTGATCTATTTGGCCCTCAATGCTACTTCCTTCGAGTGGAAGCGATCTGTGCGTGAATGGCACCGCGTTAAAAGCCAACTCGCCATAATGTTCGACGAACCCTTTCCCATGGCGTAACTAAAGGCGCCAGGGCACAAAATTACGCACACTCCCACCGTGGCCTTCGCGATGTCAAACTGATCATCGCGGATGAACACAAGGGCCTGAAGGCCGCAGCAGTCAAAGTGCTGGGTGCTACCATCCAGCGCTGCCGCGTCCACTTCATGCGCAATGCGCTGGCCTGCGTCGGCAAGAAAGACCGCCCCATTGTCACAGCTGCGCTCAGGACGGCCTTTGACCAAGACACGCTGGCAGATTCGAAAGAACACTGGGCCAAGCTGACAGAGGCCTTCCAGCCACGCTATTCCAAGCTCGCCGAACTGATGCTCCGTGCTGAAGACGACGTGCTGGCCTACAAGACTTTCCCGCAGGCTCACTGGCGGCAAATCCACTCTACCAATCCGCTTGAGCGCCTGAACAAAGAGATCAAGCGCCGCACCAATGTCGTCGGCATCTTTCCTAACGAGCCTGCGATCAGGCGTCTCGTTGGCGCGCTGATGCTGGAGCAAAACGATGAATGGGCGGTCACACGACGTTACATTACGCTGGAAACCGTCGCCGCCATCTGCGAGGATAACACCATGGACCCCGCGAAAATAGCCACCTTGTAAACCGGCTCAACATCCAGCCGGAGAACAAATTATACCACGTGCTGGGACACTACCGTCCGCACCCGCCATAAAACAGCCTCCAGAAACAACCGATTGTCTTTGCCCGTCGCTCCGCTGTCGCCCGGCTTGCCAGGCAAAAGCGGCTTCAACCGCACCCAGACGTCATCGGAAATCACAAACCTCTGCTCGTCCATTCAAAACTCCCTTTTGGAAGGTTGGATCAGACCTCAGGTGATTTGAAAATCCTCAATGTCCATAGGCCCTAGTCAAATTATGCTGAGGTGCGCATTATTTCACAAATGGCTGCACATAGGCTAGCGGGATCAACCGCACTTCATGGCCCAGCTTGTCGATCTCACGGCCCCAATAATGGACCCCGCCACAGGCTTCCATTGCAACCACGCAAGGCGATAACTTCCTCGAAGAACGCGAGCACTTGAGCGCGTCGCAGTTTCTTGCGCATAACCGCTCGACGTGCTCCGTCTGTTTTATGAACCTGAAACACCTTCTTCACCAGATCGATTCCAACTGTGATAATCTTTGACATGACCGGTCTCCATTGTGAGGCAATTCAGACCCACACTGGCACATCGATGCCGTCGGTGGGCGATTACAGCATCAGTCCCGATCTCCTCGACTCGCGTGCCGCGCTGAGGCCAACCTGGTCGAGATTCCCCATGCGGACGATAGCAAAATTTGGTCTCAAGGAGGAGGACGTCTATGAAGCAGGGCCGTACAAACGCCATCGGGCGATCCTGTACTTGAATTCGGTGTTACTGGGTGCTACCATTTGAGCGGAGGAGCCTTGGCATGACCGTAAAATGTTCGATTTCCTTGACAGACCCGCAATCGCGCTTTGCCCGCACCCTCGTAGAGTCGGGGCAGTATTCCAGCCTCAGTTCCGTGTTACAGCAGGGTCTTGAACTTCTACGACAGAAGAATGAGGCCGAAGAGTTAGAAGTCGCCGCGCTGCGACAACTCGTTGACCGACGTATGTCCGATTCGATGATCTCTGCCGGTGAAATGGATGCCCGCATAGAACGCATGATTGACCGCAAACAAAAGTCGGGCAATGTGGGAGCTTGAGTTTTCTGCTGAAGCAGAATGGGATTTTGAACTGATCTTCGACCATCTCGCGCGGTCATATGTCGACCTGGGCGACGACCCGGATGCGGCACTCAATCGGCCTGCCGATCGGATCCGGGGTATTCGGTCTTCAATAGATACATTGGCGAAGTCTCCCTTCATCGGAACGGAACGGCCTGACATCAGGGCGAACCTTCGTTTCGTTCGGCTGGAGAAGACGGCGATCTGGTTTCTGCCGGACGAAGACCGAGCCTGCGTTGTCGTGATCGCGCTCTTCTTCGGAGCGCAGGACCATATCCGCCATATGTTGGCGCGCTTGCTTTCGGGTCCGACAGATTAGGGCAGGGGGCCTACAGCCCCGCCGCCTTTGTCAAATCCACTCGGAACCTATCGCGGCAACGTTGTTAGCGGCCGGTCATTTCGGCTAAGGCGTGTCCCAGCTGTTTCTGCACATAGCGTTCGTCGCCTCCGTGAGCTAGCGAGACCGGCGCGCAGCGATTGACCAGAGAACAGCTCCAGACGGCTTGGTTGCAGGGATCGTGCCACGGCTGATATCGAGGCGTTCTGTTCTATTCAGGATGCTATCAATGCCGCACAAATTTAACGCCACTCGTCGTGACAAGTTCCCGAAGCAAAACTATTCGGTGACCAACTGGTCTGAGTACAACGAAGGCCTACGGCAGCGCGGTGATCTGACAATTTGGATGAGTGAGGATGTTATTGAGTGAGGATGTTATTAAAGCGTTTCTAACAAAACCTGAATCGCCGGGGATTCCCAAACTGGTCTGATTGTGATTCATCCTGTTTGGGAGGATGAACTATGTCAGCACCTTTGCCATCAGCGCTTCGGGCGCGGTTTCAGAGATTTATTGAGGAAGGGTTAAGCGGGCGAGCGGCGGCAGCGCGCTTGAAGCTGTCGCCAGCAACGGGCGCACGATGGCGGCATCAGATCCAAACGACGGGCCGGGCTGATCCGGGCGTGCAGGGGCGTCCAAAAGGGTCAGGGAAATTGGCACCCCATGTTGGTTTTTTCGAAGAGTTGATTGCTCAAGACCCTGATATCACATTGTTTGAGCTGCGTGATGCGCTTGCTGATGCAACCGGACTGCAGGTCCAGCACTCTGCTATCGGGCATCTGCTAAAGCGCCTCGGGTTCACGCACAAAAAAAGTCACTGGTCGCTACCGAACGTTACCGTGCCAAGGTGAGGCGACGACGTGAGGACTGGTTCACACACCGTTTGCCAGCCATTGCGCGGATGCCGGAACGCGTTGTCTTTATTGATGAAACAGCGGTCAAAACGAATCTCACCCGGCTGCGCGGTTGGGCTCCGCGTGGCGAACGCCTGACGATGGATGCGCCCTTCGGCAGTTGGGGAACCCAAACCCTGATTGCGGGGCTGACACATGAGGCTCTGATCGCACCTTGGGTAATCAAAGGCGCGATGGATGGCCCTGCTTTCGCGGCCTATGTGCAAAAGGTCCTGATCCCCGAGATCGCGCCAGGCACGGCAGTCGTTCTCGACAACCTCGCGACCCATCGCAACAAAGAAGCCGCTGCGGCGCTCAAGGCTCATGGGTGCTGGTTCCTCTATCTGCCGCCATATTCACCAGATCTGAACCCGATTGAGTTGGCTTTCTCCAAATTGAAGTCTCACCTCAGACGCATCAGTGCGCGATCATTCACCTCGGTGTTCGAAGCCCTTGGCGATATCTGCGCAATGTACTCCCCGCAGGAGTGTTCAAACTACTTTCAGGCTGCCGGATATGCCTCAGGTTAAATTAGAAATGCTTTAGGTCATGGGTTGCGCCGCGGCGTGTGAGCCGGGGTGGGCAGCACAAATATTCGGATCTGGCGATCGAGATGTGCCTGACCTTGGGCATGGTGTTCCGCCAGCCGCTGCGGCAAACGCAAGGTTTGATGCGTTCCATTGCGGGGCTCTTCGGCTTAGAAATCAAAGTCCCAGATTTCTCTACCTAGTCGCGGCGGTGCAGCGGCTTGAAATTGCCTACACAGCCAAGCATCAGCAGCCGAGCGCAAGTCCATTTGGCAGCGGACAGTACCGGCCTGAAGATTTTCGGCGAGGGCGAATGGCTTGAATAAAAAACACAAAACAAAGCGCAGACGGCGCTCTTGGCGGAAACTTCACCTCGGTCTTGAGCTTGCCAGTGGCGAAATCGTCTGCTAAGAACATTACCCAATGTGACGTTGGCGACCCGACGGCGCTTTCCGTTCTTTTGTATCAAGTCAACGGCACGGTCTCTTGGTTCTTCGCGCATGGAGCATATGACGGGGATCCAACGTCCGACCTGCTGGCCGCTCGGTTTGGATCGACAGTCGAATTCCACCACCGAAAGGCGTGGTCTTCAGTCCAAATGCGCTGTTATATCCAACCAGCCGGGAGCGTCATATTGCCGACATCTCAGCCCATGGGCGGATGGCTTGGCTGAAGAAATCAGACTACAATCAGCGCAGCTGAGTCGAGACTCTCATGGGTTGCTTGAATACCACCATCGGGCCGAAGTTAAAGGCTCGAAGCTTCGAAAGCCAGAAAGCTGGGGCTGAAACTGGAGTGGGCATTCTTAACAGAATGACCCGACTTGGCCACCCAAGTTTTGAACGCATCGCCTGAGACCTCTCTCGGGTTGGGCGCGTTTCGGGCTGTCGTTGATCTGTGCAACAAGGAGCCTCACTAGGAAGCTTCCTAGTGAGGCTTTGAAAAATTCAGTTTGTCCCGTTCGAGCTACCACCACCGCTGGCAGCGGCAGCGACTCCGATTACCCCCAACGCGATAAGACCTATACCGGGAGCTCCAAGCCCACCCAACGTATTTGGGGTCGTCGTGGTGGTGGAAACCCGGCGAACTCGAACGGTTACGTCTGCAGGCGGCTGCGGCATTTCAACCTGACTACAAACACCCGCACCTGATCGGATATCGGCGACGGAACATGTTACAGTTTGAACATCACCTTGAGCCATAGCGCTCAGGGGAAGGGCAAATGACACTGCGAAGGCAGCGAGCAAAGTCTTCATAACGAAATCTCCAATAGGTGCCCTTTTAGCGTGGGGCGGGGGGAAAAGCTTCTTCTATTTGAAACCCTAACAAGCAAAGAGGCTCTGCTTCAAGGGGTAAACTCAATTAGTGTAGTAACCTGAGTAATCGCTGTAGCTATTGCCATAGCCGTAGCGCTTCAACTTAGTATGATCGATCTGACTTAATACCAGCCCGCTAGGTCTAAGGTTGACATTCTCCAGTGATCTTAATCCGTCCAATACCTGACGGTGTGAGGTGCTATCCCACTTCACAGTATAGATAATGGCATCTACCAATTGGCCGAGCACACGTGCATCGGGCACTGCAAGAACCGGGGGTGTATCGATGATAATGTAGTCGTAGTGGTTTCGCAGTTCTTTGATGAAATCACTGAACGTCTTGGAGGAAAATAGATCAGCTGCATTCACAGGCGATTTTTCCCCGTACAAAATGTCTGCCTTGAGAGATTCGTCATATATAGTCGCTTCTTCGAGCGCGATCTCACCCGCCATAACAGAGAGGAAACCCTTCGGTTGATCATGCTTGAAATATTCGTCTAGAACCCGGCGTCTTAGGTCGCCTTCAATCAAGAGCACTTTTGCGCCTAGGCCCGCAAAGTTCTGTGCTAGCGATATTGAATGTGTGGTTTTGCCCTCACCGGGGAGGGATGAAGTCGACATGATCACCTTGGGCGGCGTATCCAGATTTGCTAGTAGGATGGAAGTACGTAAGTTTCTGATGGCCTCCGCTGCGGCGGAATTAGGCTTTTCGACTAAGTATTTCAGGATGTCACTCCGTCTCTTCGACGGCACTTTGGGAATTTGACCGATAACCGAGTATCCGGTTTTAGCCTCCAATGCCTCAGGCGTACGAAATGTGTTTTGAGACATTTCACGGAGCAGGACTATTCCCGCGCCGGCCATTAGGCCTAGAATGAGGCTCAGGGCGAGCACACGTGACTTGCGCGGCGCGGAGGGAGTTGAAGGCACCACTGCGCGACTGAGGATGCGGCTATCTGCTTGCTGTATGCCCTGTTGGATACTTGTTTCTTTGAGTCGGCTTAGAAATGCCTCGTAGAGAAGCCGGCTGGCTTCCACCTCTCGCTGAAGTTGTTCTAGCGTCACCAGCTCTTTTGACTGGGTGTCGATCCGTGTCGCAACTTCTGCAATGGTAGTCTCGATTGCACTGAGCTGTGAACGAGCGCGGTTGGCATCTAGCTCGGCTCGGGCAATCAAAGCATCTGCTCTAGCTTCGAAAGCACGCTGGCCTCCGGATTGTTCTTGTTGCCGTCGCTGAAAGGCCTGATCAAGCAAGGTATCATCTGCAAGTTGGGTGAATGTTTCAGGCCCTTCCGAGCGTGCGCCACGCAAAGCATCTAGCCGTTCGATAGAAGTTGATGCTTGAGCAGAAAGGGCGGTTCTACGATCGCGCAGATCTTTGACTTGGCGGTTTAGCGCAGCCAGATTTTCAGCGTTGACCAGCTCCGTATTCGTTGAAAAATCCTCCAACTCCGATTGCGCGGATTCAAGTTCTGCTTGAAGCCCAGTTACCCGTTCGCTGAGCCATACTGTGGCCGCTTCAGTTTTCTCAAATTTCACAGAAATTTGGCTCTGAATGTAAAGCTCTGCGAGACGGTTTGAGATCGCTGCAGATTTTGCAGGCTCCTGCGATGTCGCCGTAATCTCAAAAACAAAGCTTTGGCGCAAGTTTGAGACCGAAATGGACTCGAGGACAGAATTTATCGTTCGGTCCAAAACCGCACGCTCAGAAGTGGGTCTCTGAGCCGCAGGCGCACCGATTAGGTTGCGCACAGTCGTTGCCACCTGTCCTAACGAAAACCGCGCTGGCGAGCGGAGTTTGCTATTAAACTCAGGGTCTTCCAATAGACCCATATCCAATACAAGATCCTCAATCAGTCCGCGTGAACGAATGACTTCAACCTCTGTGTTGATCGTGGATTGATCGCCGCCAAGGCCAGTGACGACACTTTCGATGTCCATCACCTGCTCTTGTCTGCTTTCAAGGGCCACTGCAGTTTTCGTCGTGTAGACTGGGATGGCAATACCATAGGCGTAAAACGCTCCCATCAGCAGGGCGGTCGCACCACAGAGCACGATCCATAGTTTGCCGCGCCAGAGTGTCTGGAACAGACTGGCAAGATCAATCTCATCGCTATCTCCCTGTTCCGGAACGAAGTCTTGCGAAAGTCTTTGAGCCTGCTTCATATTATCTTCTGCCAGTGATCACGCCAATTAGGCGGCCTAGTACACCGATATTGACGTCAGCACCACAGGCGAATTGATCTGGCAATGCTGCCTGCCTAAGGAAAGTTTTATCCCAACGAGGGCCAAGTGCAGCGACCACGCTCACATTAGGGTAGCGTGGCCCGAGATCGCTTAAAGCTGGGCAGTATCGGCGGCCTGTTTCGCATTGGGCATCTCGCGCGCAAAGTCCTAAAGTCATTGGCGGGTTTTCGCCCAAATTGGAAGGGGCGCCGCTATGTCCGATCCATTTAGCCGCTTTGAGGTTCTGATACCTTGGGGCGTTAGGGCACGACCAGACTGTGAAATCTCTACTTTCTTGAACAGATTTCAGGGAGATAGCGCAGCTAACGAATTGTCTCTAAAGGGTTCCTAGTTTCTCTTGTTCTGAGGTCACCGAGCTCGGAACAGGGTCAGTACAGCGAATTTAAAGAGAGGTCGCTCGCAGGTTTTGCTCTGCGACGTCGGCCCCCAAACAACTCTAGCTTAGCAACGAAGAGCGGCCTTTTTGTCGCCACAAAAAACAGTTTGCCAAATGAAGAGGACGGGTTGTACCATGAAGCAATTGGTATCTGCGGTTCTATTTTTTTGCCTTGATTCACTTTTTTTAGGTTCCTAAGGCGGCGCGAACATGCAGCCGACTGTGAGTTTTGAAGGTAATGATGTTTGTTAAATTTGATTGGATAGCGCCCCTGGGGCGCTGCTCTTTTAAGAAGGTTGGCCTGTGATGACCGTCTTTATTGTGCTTTTTTCTGTGTTTGCGATCAGCCTTAATGGGGTCGCTGTTTATATTCCGGCCAACATTAGTCATGAGCCCTGAGCATATGTTGCGTGACGTAAACGCGCCGCAGGCGCAGCATACGCGGCCTACGCCAAGAGTCGGAGGGGTCGGCGTAATTATTGCTCTAAGTCTCGGCTGCCTCTACTATCGAGTTGAACTCGGAAGCGATCTTCTACTTGCTCTAGCTTCAGGGTCTTTTGTCTTCTGGGCAGGGCTGCACGAAGATATTTTCCGGAATGTGAGCCCTCGCAAGCGGTTTTGCCGCATTTCTTTCAGCGAGAGTTGCTATCTTCCTGACGGGGAGCGTGGTGCCGGATCTGGGCTTGTTCGAGGGTTCATTGTCGAGATGCGTTTTCCCTGCGGTTCTGGTCACGCTTCTCTGGTCGGCCGGAACATGTCATGCATTGAACCTAATTGATGGTCTGAATGGATTGTCATCTCTCTATTGTGTCTGTGCGTCTGCTGGCTTTTTAGTCATAGCCAGCTATACTGGAGACACCGATATTCAGATCTTGGCAGGTCTATTGCTGGCCGCCACCTTAGGATTTTTCGTCCTGAACTGGCCCTTTGGGTTAATATTTCTTGGCGATGCAGGGGCTTATGGTATTGGACATATCCTCGCTTGGATCAGTATCGTGCTGGTGGTACGGAACCCAACGGTGGCTGGGATAGCTGTTTTGCTTTTGCTTTTTTGGCCCGTATGCGACACGCTTTTTTCAATAATTCGCCGGCGCGTGACCAAACGTCCAACAGGGTTGCCAGACCGTTTGCATTTTCACCATCTTGTGGTTTGAATACTGCGATTGGTGCGACGGCGTCGGGGGCGTTTCGACAACCCAATTGCCAGCATAATTCTTCTGCCATTCTTCTCTATGCCGATCCTCTTTGGTGTCGTCCTATGGGATCAACCAGAAATGGAAGCCTTTGCGCTTGCTTTCTTCATACTGCTTTTCATGGCCACGTATATGTTTGCGATGAAATTCTTCGCCGCCCGGCGGATACCGAAAATGCGTCCTTTTCTCGTGCCCCCTGAGCTACTCCCCATTTGTTGGACAGGATCTGGCGTAGTTTAAGCTACTCTTTGCACTTGCTGATCGGGGTTGGTTGTTTCAATTCTCTGCCAATAGACCACAGCAGGTGGTTTGCCGCCAAGGGCAGAATGCGGGCGCTTGTGGTTGTAGAACTCGATCCATTTTCTGACGCCATCTCTGGCCTCTGACCCGGTTTCCCAGGCATACAGGTAGACGCATTCATACTTCAGTGACCGCCACAGCCGTTCAACAAAGATATTGTCGAGGAAGCGGCCCTTGCCGTCCATTGAGATGCGCACGTTTGCGCTCCGCAACCTGTTCGTCCAAGCGAAAGACGTGAACTGGCTGCCCTGGTCCGTGTTCATTATGTCTGGCGGGCCGAACTTGTGGATCGCCTCATTCAGCGCATCAACGCAGAAGCCAGCCTCCAACGTGTTCGAGATGCGCCACGCCAGAACCTTGCGCGTGTGCCAATCCATGATGGCCACCAGATAAAGGAAGCCGCGCCGCATCGGTAGATATGTGATGTCGGCGCACCAAACTTGATTTGGCCGATCCACCCGTAGCCCCCGCAGCAGGTAGGGGTAAATCTTGTGACCCTTCGCCGCCTTGCTCGTGTTGGGTTTCTGGTAGATCGGCATGAGACCCATCAACCGCATAAGACGTCGGATGCGCTTTTCGTTCACCAGATGCTGTTCATTGCGCAGGTGCCACGTCATTTGGCGCACACCGTAAAACGGGGTTTCCAAGAACTGCTTATCGATGACGCGCATCAGTTCGAGGTTCATCTCGCTCTCACCCTTGGGTTCATAGTAAAATGACGACCGCGAGATCGACAGCAGGGAACATTGCTTGCCGACGGACAGACCCGGAATGTTCGGCTGGGACTGTCCTGAATTTTGTGCTCTGGCGTGGTAACTGCTCTATAAGGAGACCCACGTATGAGCATTGACAAAGAACTATTGGACCAGCTGATGGAAGGCCGGTCGTCTGGCGACCTATTTGGCAAGGAGGGCATTCTTGCTGATTTGACCAAAGCATTGGCAGAACGCGCACTGACGGCCGAGATGGAAGAGCATCTGGGAGAGGAGCGCGCTGAAGGGATTGAGGAGGGCCAGAACCATCTGCCCAATCGCCGTAATGGCAGCAGTCAGAAGACTGTGACCACCGACAGTGGGAAGGTCACCTTGGACATTCCGCGCGACCGCAACGGCACCTTTGATCCGCTGTTGATCGCCAAGTATCAGCGTCATTTTCCCGAGTTCGACCGCAAGATCGTCAGCATGTATGCACGCGGAATGACGACCCGTGAGATCCAAGGGCACATCGAGGAGATTTACGGCTTTGAGGCATCACCCAGTTTGATATCGGCGATCACTGAGGCCGTGATGGACGAGGTTACCGCCTGGCAGAACCGCCCGCTTGAACCCTGCTATCCAGTGGTGTTCATGCCCTCTCGGCAGCATCCTGCGGATGCGCCTGCCGGGTAATAGACGCGATCCGGGTCAAAATCCGCAGTGATGGCGCGGTCTCGAACAAGGCAGTCTTCGTAGCCTTGGGGATCCTTCCAGACGGCACCCGGGACGTTCTGGGGCTGTGGTTCCAGGCCAATGAGGGTGCCAAATTCTGGGCAAAGGTTCTGAATGATCTGCGCCACAGGGGCGTTCAGGACATTCTGATTGCCGTGGTCGACGGCCTCAAAGGCTTCCCCCAGGCCATTGAGGCGGCTTTCCCGGACACCCAGGTTCAGACGTGCATCGTTCATTTGCTGCGCCACTCTATGAGCTTTGCCAGCTACAAGGACCGCAAGGCCGTGGCGACAGCCCTGAAGGCGGTCTACACCGCCTTGGACGTCGAAGCCGCAGAGGCTGCGCTGGCCGAGTTCGAGGAGAGTGATATGGCCAAGCGCTATCCGGCCATTGCACCGAGCTGGCGCCGAGCCTGGAACGAGGTGATCCCGTTTCTCGACTACCCGCCCGAAGTGCGCCGACTGATTTACACGACGAATGCCATAGAAGCCCTGAACTCGAAAATCCGGCGTGCGGTGCGAACCCGCGGCCACTTCCCGAGCGATGAGGCGGCGGCAAAGTTGATCTACTTGGCGCTCAATGCTACTTCCGTCGAGTGGAAGCGATCTGTACGTGAATGGCACCGCGTTAAAAGCCAACTCGCCATCATGTTCGAAGAACGCTTTCCCATGGCGTAACTGAAGGCGTCAGGGCACAAAATTACGCACACTCCCGTTCGGCTCAATCATCTTGCACCTCACTTGTCGGTCCAGGGTTTGAGCTTTCTGGCCAAAAAATCGTTGGCGACGGCCAACTCCCCAATCTTGGCATGCAGGTCTTTGACCTGCTCTTCATCGACTTCCGGTGCCTTCCGGCTACCTCGCTCGAACACACCAGATGCGCCCTCAAGCAATGCACGTTTCCATTGATGGATCATCGTCGGGTGAACTCCAAACCGACTGGCCAGCTCGCTGACAGTCTCTTCGCCTTTCAGCGCTTCCAACGCCACCTTGGCTTTGAATTCTGGGTGATGTTGCTTCCGTTTCGACATATCTGACCTCCTTCGTGTTGAAGATCAGCAGACTACAAATCGCAGCTTACGTCAGTGTCCGATTTTCGGGGGGTAGCTCACCCCTCACGCAGTAGAGGTAATAAACGGTTAATGTCCCCGCTCTCGGGCACATATGTGCAGAACGACACAGCGCTTGAGGTGAAAATCTTTCGCGAGCATAGTAAAACACAATGGAATTTGAATGTATTGACCGCTGGCACCGGCGACGTCGCCTATCAGGGACAATTCAAGAGTGATACTGAAGCTTTCGAGTATTTTCTCCAAGCAGCTTGAAGGTGAAGCTTGTTCTGGGCGCGTTTAACTCGGAACAGTCGTGATCTGCGAGCGGGGCAGGGTGATGCGCACTTTCCTGCCCATAAGTTCGATAAGCACCCCAATCCTTGTCGTATCCGGAAGAGAGTCGATCTTTGTAATCAAATCTGCGAACGGTCCAGACAGGATGCGAATGCGATCGCCTATCGCTAGGTCGTCGGCAGGGAGTATAAGTTCGCTAGAGTCGCACCGCGCTTTTAGCCCAACCATCAGTTTTTCCGGGAGCGGGCGGGGCGGATGACGCGGATCGGTTGTAATGAGACGAGAAATTCCCCGCGTACTGTTGATAGCTGTCCACCCACCAAGGCTCGGGTCAAAGTTGATGAAGAGATACCCAGGAAACAGCGGTTTGCGTTCTTGAATGAGCTTGCCTTGCCGCTCGTGGTTGGTAAGGCAAGCCGGAGAGAAGGTCTGAAATCCCTGTCGGTTCAGGTGTTTTCGGGCCTGCGCCAGACCATGCGGGCGCAGTTGCGCCACAAACCAGGCATTTGAAGTGGCTTTTGACATGATGTCTCCCTCCAATCAGATATCATTTAAAGGCGTTTCTGTGCCTGAAAATGGCCAGCAACCCGGGACGTTCCAATGCGGAATACGCGGTTTCGGGCGCCGAATGAAGGCGGTGTGGCGCTCTCGGCGATCTTATGCAGGTGACCGGAGTCTGCGAGGTCTCTCTGAAGATACAATCTCGTCCCGGAACGTCTCCCTGTCGCGTGATCAACTGTGTGTCTTCTCCGCGCTTTTTTACTGGACGGAGCTGGCAACGCTTGTGATCAGCGATGGCGTGATCTGAGTGATGACTCGATTCCAGCGGGTAACCGGCTGCTCTGCGATGAATATGACGTCGTTTGGACGCAGTTCCATGCGCGTAGCGAGGATAAGATCAGTTGCGTTCTTAGCATCAAGGTTCCATGCCGTAACCGCACCAGCTTCACTCGGGTTATTTGAGCCCCGCAAGACATAAATCTGCGATGGGTCTGCGGTTTTTGTATCGAAACCACCTTCAGAATAAAGCGCGTCTGCCAATGTAGCAGTGCGCCCAAAGGGAAGCGTGAAACGCCCTGGTGATCTCACCTCACCGGCGAGATAGGCATGGTCGCGGTCAACCGCGTCATTGTCGATTTGAGCTTCAAAGTTTGCTCTGCTCTCATTGAGGCTCTCGCGTCTCAGGTCCACGACAGCGGTTAATTCTGCTAAGGCCTGGGCACGTGCTTGCTGACGAAATTGGCTAATTGTAATCTGTTCCGCGAAATAGGCCTGCGCCCGGTCCAATTGATACTCAGTATCTACAAAGACGCTGTCTCCTGCGATCAGTCGGGTTTTTTGAAGATCGGCCCGGCGGAGGTATTCAGTAAGAGGTATTTGATAAAGATCGCCA
The DNA here is from genome assembly GCF_022788715.1 of Sulfitobacter sp. DSM 110093. Lineage (NCBI taxonomy): Bacteria > Pseudomonadati > Pseudomonadota > Alphaproteobacteria > Rhodobacterales > Roseobacteraceae > Sulfitobacter > Sulfitobacter sp. DSM 110093. The sequence goes on along the minus strand of NZ_CP085169.1, from coordinate 258,137 downwards.
TCGCGATAAAGGCGGATAGATGCGTAATCCAAATCGGGTGTTTGGATGCCGCCGGCTGTCGCAACGGCTTGATCTAATGTCAGGGGCGTCAGGGTGATTGGGATAATCGTTGGATTGCCCACCGCGCCGCCGATCGAGATCCTCTTTGAGTTAAACTCAGCAATTTCTAAGCTGAATGACGGGTCGATTTGGGCTTCTAAAAGCCTCTGGAACAACGCGCCTTCAGCTTCTTCCAGAGTTAGGCCGGCCACTTTGACACGACCAACATCAGGAATGGCGATGGCGCCATCATCTTGCACGGTGTAACCTTGACGTCGGTTTTGGGCGGCGAGCAAGCCACTGAGTTCTTCAACGGTGTTGGCTCCGCTTTGGGTTGCCAGGAGAAGCACATCTCCGATCCCAATATCGTAAGTTGTCCGCGGTGGCGTGTCGGGAACGCGCAGCGCAAGCTCAGCGGGGCGATTTTGAAGGTCTGATACGGGGTCAGGCGTCGCACCTGCGCCCCGCATTCCGCCCGCACCGCCAGCGTTTTGGAAAAACACAGCTGGAAGCTCTTTGGGTATATATTGCGATCGGTTTGCGGCCAGAACGGTTTCAGATGTTAAGGGGACAATCCGGACCTTACTTCCTGCATCGGATACTTTTGGAGAAACGTATGCCACGCCGCAACCGGTAAGAAGTGTCACTGTGGCGATGGCCATAAGACGTTTGAGCATAATGCGAACCCCAATTGTGCTGGTATAGTGCTGGCGATCCCCGGTGGTCGTTGCGGCCGAACCCAGAGTATATTTGTATGCAGAACCCATTAGGGCAACTCTACCTGGATATACCCAACCTCGGGCCCGATCCACTGACGAGAAGCAATAATTTTAGAGGCTGAGACCCTGTAGCTGTTCTGGAACTGAGTATTTTTCCCCGCACAGGCTTCGACGATGGGATTTACGCCCTTATAGTCGCAGATAAAGCTCTTAATCACGATTCTATTTTCGCCGTCAAGATACCTGTGCACCCGTACAGCCTGCCCGCCATCTCTCATGGCCATCTCAGAAACATCGGTGTTCATAAGATCAAAGCCAAGCCCGCGGGTCCCAACGAGGACACCGTCTCTAAGTGAGAGCGAGATCCCGTCGGGCGTGACGTAAGTCACGACATCTCGGTTTACACCGGACTGAATGAGGACTGAAGCTTGGTCTCTATTCTCCAGCCGCGCGATCAGCAGCGCTTTGTTACCAAGGCGTTCACGCAGGTCCGGCGTCAGTTGTCGACGGATGCTCTCAACGGACTGCGAGGACTGAGCATTGCTAGGCCGGCCCGTGAGGCTCTGCATGGCAGATACGATTAGCTCTTGTTCGGGCTTTTCGGCGCCGCAACTCGCGATACCGACCACCATTAAGCACGCTAGGAGAATTTTGCTGCTCATCTCCAGAACCTTCCCCAGCTATCTTTCATTTCCGGCGCGTGGTAGCTGCGCACACTGTCATAAAGACGGTCCTGAACCTTCAGGCGGGCGCCGCCGTCGCGTGTGAGGGGCTGTACGACTGCGGTGTAAGTCTTATCCGATGCGGTACCAAGGAAGTGAGAAAGCGGCACAGTAAATCGAAGACCCTTGTCAAAAGAGCCTTCGCCGAAGTCATCGAAAGAGACATCCGTAAAGGTTGCATAGGCGCCGACACTCCAGCCGTTTGCAAATGTGCGGTCCAAGGAAAAAGTGGCACCGATGTCACCGGCCAAGTAGCGACCCGCATCGACTTGGCCTAAATAGCCGTTCCCAAAGTCGTAGTAAGCCGACAAATGACCTGTGGTCACATCATAATCACGAAATCCAAAACCCTGATCAAAGTCGCGCTGTACCGCGTAGTTAACCTCAGCGCCCAGGGCGAGACGACTGGCAACGGGCTTCCATAAAAGTTCGCTAGAAACCCCCCCGAACTCGGATTCGAGATAACCTGCCGTAACACGGGCGTAGTAATCTTTAGCGGGGCGGAAATAATGTGCTACCGTGAGATGCTTGAGCGCTGTTTCACCCGCGCGTGCATAGATATAGCCTTCTGATCTGACGCGGGGGATGACGGAATCTGACGGCCTGGTTGCATCGCCGATGTTGCCGGCCACGCGTTGCTCGATACTGCCGGAGATAATCCAGCTGGGAGTAATTTCATAGCGGCCTTCAAGGCGCAGGCCTGCATCTACGCGCACCGGTTGATCAGGGTCGAAATAACTTAAGGACGCATAGGGTCCCAAGGACCAAGTGAAGGGATTGAACTGACTGTCATTATATGTCGCACCGTCAAAGCTACCCGCGGCGTCAGAAATCTCTGCCCGCGCGTAACTTTGCCATGCGCCATCCGGCGCATGTTCGAGGTCTTCGAGATCAGAACGCTTGAGAGTTGTTGCCGAGAGGGGAATGCCATTTTCGACCGGCACAATCTTAAATGTCTCAATCGAAGCAGGCAGGACGCGGGTCAGTATCCGAGCACTCCGTCCGAGGGCTTCTGGTCTGGCCAGATAGCGATTGTTGCGAATATGGATGGTCGCGCTGCGCGCGTCGACCTCCATCGCCTCCAAAGCCATCCCATCGTTGTTCAGCAAGGCGGCTGTCTGCTCGCGCAAACGAACCTCGGCCCCTTGGGCCTGGGTCCAGCCGAGGTCTTCGGTTGCCCCTGGGGCACGCCGCTGAACCGGTAGGGGAGCGATGCCGGTGCCGCCATTGACGGCAGGGTGCCGCGGGTTGGTTCGCATATTCAAGGCAAATCCAATTTCCGAACCATATAGGTAATGGGCCTGCAAGTGGATGTTGTCTTGGATCCTATAATCTAGACCAAAGTTAAACGGGCTTTCTCGTTCAAAACCACCTTGTCCCGTCTCACGTGAATAGGCATCAGAGGAATATTCAGCTTTAAGGGTCAGCTTGTCGGTGGCCTGCCAGGCCACGCCGCCGAAAAAGGCCGCGTCTCCCCGGAACCAACCGGTAGACTCAATCTCGCCGCCGCGCCCAACGTCGCGTTCGGGTCTGGTTTCAAACCGATCATCAAGCACGCCGAGGGGGTTGGAAAAGCCATTGTAGCTCGCCAGTCGGCCCCAGCCGATACCCCCTGTAAACGTCAATCGTGGCGAGAAGGTTTTCGTCGCGACGATATATTCGCCCGAGTAGACGCCCGTACCGATAAAATCTTGCAACCCGACCGCAAGCGCAGGGCGTCTGGCCGTTTCTTTTAAAAACCGGTAGCGTAGGTCGAAGGATCGGTCAAAAAGATCACCTCCGGATGAATAGTCCTCGATCTTACTGTAACGAAAGCTGCCCGAAAGGCGCGGGGTGATCTGAAAGCTGAGTGTTGAACGCGTCGAATTTGCGAAGTTACTGACAGTTGCTGCAAGCTCGGCATCTTCAGCGCTCTGCGCTGTGGGCATGTCGATCAAACTAGGTGTGCCATATGTGGAATAGGAATAGCCCTGCGTTTCAGCCGAGACGGGCAACAGCAAAACGCTCAAGCCAAGCACCGCGCGCGGTGCTCGTTCTTTTAATCCTCGCTTTGCTATGGTTTTCATTCGAACATTCCTCATTAACTCTTAATCTGTTAAAGGCAGGCCCTTAGCTGTACAACCTGTGCGCGCGATTTTGAGCCCAATCGCCAGCCCTCAAGATTTTGATGTGGCCTAACTGTCGCAGTTGACCTACCTGAGGGCCGCAGAGATCGAAACGACGACCTGAGACCTATACTGGGGGGCCGCAGTGCTGACGCGCATCAAGTCGAAACTCAACAGCTGGCAAGGGCGCTCTGAGGCGCAAGATGCAGGAGCATCGATAAGCCTGCGCCCAGAGGTCCCGTTTTTTGCGGTCGGGGATATCCATGGTTGTGCAGCGCTACTTTCCAGGCTTTTCGACCGTCTTGACGAAGCGGCTCTGGGCCAGGAAACATGCGTTTTTCTGGGCGATTACATTGATCGGGGCGCGCAGTCGCGGCATGTCCTGTTGCAGCTCTATGAGATAAGCCAATTGATGCCTGAAAGAGTTATCTGTTTGATGGGGAACCATGAACGGATGATGCTGGATTTTATCGATGACCCCGCCGGGGCGGGGTCAATATGGCTTCAAAATGGTGGGGCGGAAACCCTGGAGAGCTTTGGGATAGGCCTGCGCCGGGGGGCGATGGACGCGGAGGTGTCGGTTCATCTGGCGGATCAATTGGAAGCTGCCTTGCCCGGGGGCATGCAGGACTGGCTGCGTGGCTTGCCGATGCAATGGTCGACCGGAAACATCTATTGTGTTCATGCGGCATTGTCGCCAAAGCGCGCGCCGGATGATCAGCGGGCGCAAGTCATGCTTTGGGGGCATCCCGACTTCCTAAAGGCCCAACGAGAGGACGGCAACATTGTTGTTCACGGTCATACGATCGTAAAGAATGCGGGCCTGGAAGGCGGGCGCATTGCAGTTGATACCGGTGCCTATCGCACAGGCCGGTTGAGCGCAGTGCATATTTTGCAAGGCGATTGCAAGGTCATCGAGACGCGGTAGGATTTGTCGCAAAAAACCGGCCGTGGGGCTGACTTCAGCCTTCCAATCGCCCGGCAGGATCTGTAAGCGTTCACAAATGAACGGTGCGCCGTTTGCATCAGAGTCGCAACGCGACCTCTGGTGCGGTAGCCGTGGATCACAGCGACGATGACCAGACAAATTGATGAAGATACCCGCTTCCGCGTGATGCGCGCGTTGGAGGCTGATCCTAAGCTTTCGCAGCGGGAGCTGGCAAAATCGTTGGGGGTCAGCCTTGGCCTTGTAAACTACTGCCTGAAGGGTCTGGTGGACAAAGGTCAGGTGAAGGTGAGCAACTTTCGCGCCTCGAACAACAAGCTGCGCTATGCCTATGTTTTGACGCCGCGCGGTGTTCTAGCCCGAGCGAAGCTGACAAGAGCGTTTCTAAAACGTCGGATGGTTGAGCATGAGGCCTTGATGGCGGAGATTGAGGCGCTGCAAGAAGAGGTTGAGACGGCCGGGCAGGCGGCTGCGGAAAATCTCCGATAGTTTGCGTTATTGGTAGTTTGAGCCAAAGAGCAACAAAATCATCCTTTTCGACCGTATGCCCAGAAAGCAATCGAGCCCTGCTAAAAAAGGCACTTATCGCCGCACGCTGCGAGAAAATTAAACTGTTGGTATTTTTATGAAGAAAGTTCTAATCATTTTCGGAACGCGACCCGAAGCAATCAAGATGGCACCGGTTGTTGGCAACCTTAAAGCGGCATCTGGCCTTGATGTGCGCGTTGCCGTGACCGCGCAGCATCGCGAAATGCTCGACCAGGTGCTGGCGCTGTTTAATATCTTGCCTGACTACGACCTGAATATTATGAAGCCCGGGCAGGGACTTACCGAGATAACTGCAGGCGTTTTGACAGGACTAAAGCCTGTTCTGGAGGAATTTGCCCCGGATCTGGTGTTAGTGCATGGCGATACCACAACCACCCTGTCGGCATCGCTGGCGGCATATTATCAACAGATTCCGGTCGGACACATTGAAGCTGGCCTGCGTACGGGCAATATCTATTCACCTTGGCCCGAAGAGGTGAACCGCAAGGTGTCCGGCGCGATTGCCGAGCTCCATTTTGCCCCGACCGAAATGGCCGCCGCTAATCTCGCCGCGGAAAACGTGCCCGCTAAGCTGATTTCCACAACGGGCAACACCGTTATTGATGCACTATTGCAGGTTGTCGCGCGGCTTGAAGCTAATCCGGCGCAGAGCTCCAAATTCGACTCCGATTTCGGTATTGATCCAACCAAACGATTGATCCTTGTAACGGGCCACCGGCGGGAAAGCTTCGGCGTCGGGTTCCAACGCATGTGTGACGCCCTGTCCACTCTGGCAGAGCGTGATGATGCGCAAATCATTTATCCCGTGCACCTCAATCCCAATGTGAAAGGTCCAGTCGAAGCCAACCTCGGTTCATTGGAAAACGTCCGCCTCATAGCGCCGCAAGACTATCTGCCCTTCGTCCATCTCATGCGCCGCGCGGACATTATCCTGACCGATTCCGGCGGCGTCCAAGAAGAGGCACCTTCGCTTGGTAAACCAGTGCTGGTGATGCGCGACACAACCGAGCGGCCCGAGGCCGTGAATGCTGGCACGGTGAAACTAGTAGGCACGGATACCGATCTGATTGTCCGCGAGGCCGGCATCCTGCTTGACGATACCGCTGCCTACGAAGCCATGGCGCGCGCACACAATCCCTATGGTGACGGGCTCGCATCGCAACGCATTCGGGACGCCATTCTGCGCTTCTTTAAAATCGATGGGACTAACTATTAATGTCGGAACAACCTTTCAACCGGATCTCTGTCATTGGGCTAGGCTATATCGGCCTTCCGACAGCGGCCATGTTCGCCTCACGAAAGATCGAGGTCGTCGGGGTCGACGTGAACCAAATGACCGTCGACACGATCAATCGCGGTGAGGTCCATATCGTCGAGCCGGATCTCGATTTAGTTGTGCGCGCTGTGGTACATGAAGGCTTCTTGCGCGCCACGACGACGCCTGAGCCGGCGGAGGCTTTCCTGGTCGCGGTGCCAACTCCCTTCAGAGGCGACAACTACGAACCCGACCTTGGCTATATTAAAGCCGCAGCCCGCGCCATTGCTCCGGTGCTGGAAGTCGGCAACCTAGTGATCCTGGAAAGCACATCCCCTGTCGGGGCGACTGAGGCCATGGTCGGCTGGCTTGCAGAAGCCCGGCCCGACTTGACCTTCCCCCACACCCACGGCGATGCCTCCGACATACGCGTGGCGCATTGCCCCGAACGGGTTCTGCCAGGCAAGGTAATGCAGGAGTTGATCACCAACGACCGAGTGATCGGTGGGATGTCCTCAAAATGCTCCACTCAAGCCGCGCGCCTCTACCAGACCTTCGTCACCGGCGACTGCGTGGTCGCCTCTGGGCCGCGGATTGCCGAAATGGCAAAGCTGACGGAAAACAGCTTTCGAGACGTCAACATCGCCTTTGCCAATGAACTGTCAATTATCTGCGACGAACTGGACATGGACGTCTGGGATCTGATTAAACTCGCCAATCGTCACCCGCGCGTGAGCATTCTCCAGCCCGGCCCAGGCGTGGGCGGCCATTGTATCGCGGTCGATCCATGGTTCATTGTTTCATCGGCTCCGGAGCAGGCGCGGCTCATAAAAACCGCACGTAAGGTCAACGATAGCAAGCCCAAGTGGGTGATCGAAAAGGTTTACGCAGCGATCGGTGCCCACCTGGCAGCAAACCCGGATAAAACTGCAGCAGACGTCTCTCTTGCGATCTACGGCCTCGCCTTCAAGCCCGATATCGACGACCTGCGCGAAAGCCCGGCTTTGAATATAGCGCGCGAGCTTGCGGGACATGTCAGAGGAAATATCCAAATTGTAGAACCAAATATCGACACACTGCCAAAGGGTCTCGGTGAGGCTAGCCTGACCGGGTTCGACGATGCGGCCGCGGCCGACATTCATGTCTTGCTGGTCGACCACACCGACTTCAAGACACGGCTGCAACCATCCGGAACGGTCGTCGATACACGAGGCGTCTGGTAGGTTTGCAACCGCGGCGGGGCGGGATCGGGTGTTGGCACACGGTCCTCATTTAATGCGCCCGGCCCTGCCATTGTCGACGGGACGAATGCAACGTTTGGCTCGGATAAAGGATTAGAAATGCTTCATTTGATAAAACGTGCTCTCTATCTCACAGTCAGAGATTTCCCGATCTTCAATTTTCCTGTGCTGCGTAAGCTCCGCAACCGCGTGTATGCTAGGATGTTCTCCGCTAAAGGCATAAACGTTGACTACCGGTGCCGTATCCAGGCCTCGCACCATGTGGTTGGTCAATTTATTCGGTTTGGTCAGAACCCCCACATCGGTTGTAATACATTGGTCGACTATACCGGTACAATCGTATCTGGAGACCGGCTGACGATTTCAGACGGGGCCTCGATCTTCACCCATAGCCACCCCCTCGATAAGGGCGTGCAAGACTGGCGGCCGGAGCCGGTACACTACTCGAAGTTGATGATTGGTGACGATGTGTGGATCGCGGCAGATGCAATCATCCTTGAATCCGTTCAGAAAATTGGGGAAGGTGCGGTTGTGGCCGCCGGTAGCGTCGTTACAAAGGACGTTCCAGCTGGCGCGATTGTGGTGGGTAACCCTGCGCGGGTTATGCGCATGCGCGCACACTTTAAGTCTAATTGATGTTCGCGCTGCTGACCTATCTGTTCGGCATGGCATCCATGCTTGTATGCGACATCTTGGTGTCGAAATTTCTGGGGGACGCTGACATTGCGCTTTGGGCGGATGTGCGCGCGCTCTTCGGCGTCCTTGCTGCCTTCGTAACGCTGGGTCTTGAGATGGTCATCATCCGCGCGCCGGGGGCCTCGCGCCTACTCCTGCGGCTGGTGCTCATGCAGGCCATGTTCCTCAGTCTCCCGCTGGGTTTTTTTGTGCACCAGCTCGGCTACCTAAGTAGCCCTTGGAGCGGTATCCTGCTCGCTTCGGGTGCCGCTTTTTCAGTAGCCCAGGGGCAGTATTTCCGCAGCCATGGCGCCTTTCTGGCTTCCCAACTTGCCCAGCAGGCATGGAAGGTCATAGCGCTCATCCTTCTAGCGGACTTCGTCTTTTTCCATCACCTAACGGCCTTGCCCATCGACCTGCTTGCAGGGGCCGCCGTCTTCGTGGTCTCGTTTCTCGGGTGGGGCCTCGTTCTTTCCAGCCAGACCGAGCGCGACGACGAAGAGCACGGCTTTCGTAAACACTACGCAATATCCTTTAGGTTCTTCGTCACTAACATCGTCTTGAACGTGGCACTCTTTGGCGAGCAGATGCTTGTCAACGGCCTCGGCACGAACGCGCAGGCCGCGATCTACTTCACCCACATGACCTATTTCTTACTACCGGTCTCAATAGTGACGACTTTTGTCGGCTTTCGTATTGGGCCATGGGTACGAGACAATCCCGCCATTTTCGAAGCGAAGTTCGTGCGCCGCCGGCTACCGATCCACGCGGTCATCCTTTTGACGGTCGCGCTGGCGCAGGCAATTGGCTGGATCGGATGGAGGATTATCGATCCTTCTGTTGGCGAGCCGAACGCTTTTTTACAGATCGCCTTCTTCATCTCGGCAACACTGCGTACATACTATGTCATCCCGAGCGCCTACAACGGAATCTTCGGAGCCCCGAAAGAGCACGACCTCCTGATTATCTCACAGCTGCTCCTGCTGCTGGTGCTAGCGGCAGGAATTTATACTGCCTTTCTTACACTTAACATTGTTGCCGTTGTCTCGATCGCAGGCGTCGTCAACTGGATGGCTCGGACCCTCATCTCCGATCGGATCATGAAACTTATCATGAAACGCCGTCAAGCCCAGGCGCAACAGAGGGTAAAAGGATGAAAGTGAAATCCTTCGCGACCTTCGCAGGAGGTTTCGCTGCACTGGCAGGCCTTTACTTGCTCATCGACCACCAAAGCACAAACGCCACCTACCGAGGGATCTGGATCCTGCCTCTCACATTCGTGATGGTCGTGCTTGGAATGTCGGGCGTGAGAAAGTTCGGCTTCACTTTCGCATTTCTGACCACGCTCTTTTTCGTTCGGTTGGTGCTCACGCCTCTCGCCATCCACTTTGCAGGGCCAGACTATACGGCACTCTCCTACCTCAGCGTCACAACGGACGAGGTCTTCAATGCGATTCTCCTGATCTCATGGGAATCCATCGCTGCAACCTTGTTTTTCGTCGTGGCAGCGGGTGCCATCGCCCGAATGAGGCCAGTGGCGGAGCCCGCAGTGCCACCAGTTTCACTACAAGGCTCCCAAATCGTCTACGGTGCAGTCGCAATGATTGGCTTGGTCCTGATCGTCACCTTTGGTCTTCCCCGCGGACTGCTTAACTTCGGCAGCATTACGATGGGCACTGTCGAAGCCGAGCGCTCCTCGATCGACATGCTGCTGATACAGATCATGATCACCGGGGCCTGGCTTATGTATCTTCTGACCATCCATCGTCAGGCCCTACGCTATCGCCGCAATCCGACCCGGATGCCCCCCCTCGTCGGAATCGCAGCTGGCGTACTGCTCCTGATGTTGATCTTCGGTGACCGGCGCAGCATCCAACTTTATACCGGGATCGCCGTTACCACGACGCTCTTCGCCTGCTTCCCTGACCGCAAGCGAGTGATCGTCTCCTCGACCGTGATCACCACCGTGGCCGTCATTGCAATCGTTTCGTTCTGGCGCATGTTCACACGCCACGACATCGAACTCACCTCCGCCACTCTGCTGGGCCAGTCTCTTATGGCGACAATTGCGACCACCCTACAGTCCTATTCTGGTGGACCTTATCAGGTTGCCGCTGCAAATGGCATCCTGCTCAGCGAAGACGTCGGACTTGGAAACGTAGTCTTCGACTTCTTGCGATCCACCTTCGTAGTCAACTTCTTCGTCAACGATAGCAGAATGCTGACCTCCCAAATCATGAACGCTAACATCTACGACGGGAACTTCCTGACCGGCTGGCTCGTGTTTACGACTAGCTATGGCGCCATCTCGCTGGGCCCCGTGTTCATGCCCCTCTTCCTTATCTTGAACATCTCACTCGCGATGATGAGCGAAAGCGTATTCCGCCGCGCGCGCGGACTAGAGGTTAGATTCCTCTTCATTTATCTCTTTGCCCGGATGTCGTTGTTCCCGTTCAACGCGACACCGTTGCTGCTCTCGTTTTTTTCGCTTCAGTTGTTCACTGTCGGTCTAATCTTCTTCGCCGCTATCTTGGTGAAAAGGATCGATCAGCCCTTCGTGAGGAAGACCTCATGGACATGATAACTTGCACGATGTACTCCCGCCCCAAGTTTTCGCAGCAGGAAGCTTCCAAAGGTCACAAGCCATGAAACAGATTACCATCCTTGCCCCGCTCCCCGCGCCGGGCCGACGGCAGCGATTGGCAAAAATGATCCCGCAATACCTTAGCGTAGGCATATCTGTGCGGTTTCGTGGCTGGGACCGCGTGCGCGGCGAGGCGGTGCAATGGAAGTGGACCGGCGCGCCGATCGACGAGGCCATCATCCTTAGCGGTGGCGGGCACAGCAATCGCTTGGCGCGTGCGATGTATCCTATTTGGATGCTAAGGGTCTTCTTCTTTGTGCTTCTCGCCTCTGAACGGCAGACATTCCACTGTCTGGGTTGGGAAACGGCTTTCCCTGCTACTCTTGCTGCTCTATTGCGCCGCCATCCCATCATATTTGACGACGCCGACCGGTTCTCGATGATCCTTGGTCTGACGGGCGCGCTGAGGTCCGTCGTCATGGCGCTTGAAGACTGGACCGCGGCGCGTTCGGCGCTGCATATCATCCCCAGTCGTTCGCGTCACACGAAGCAGCTCAACACCGATTTTGTGCTTCCGAACACGCCAACGGCCAAGGATCTAGATCTAGCCGCCGCAAAAGTGGCGGAAAAGCCTGCTGGTTTCGTTGTCTATGCCAATGGATGGCTTCCAGACACACGGGGAGCACTGTTGATCGCCGAAGCATTTAAACGATTTGCAAACGGCAAGTCCGATGTTGCGTTGCTTATCGCCGGCTTTGTGCCAGACGAAATCCGCGACACCGTGATTGACGCGGAGTACGTGAACTACAAAGGGGAAATGCCGCAGGTTGAGGCTCTGGCGCTGTACAAAGCCAGTGACGTATTGCTCACGTTTTACGATCCGGCGGTAGAGATCAATCGCTATGCTGAGCCTAACAAATGGGGCGACGCCATGTGCTTCGGTGTCCCGTTTATCGTCAATTCTGAGGTTGAGACTGCACGTGAATTTATCGATGCTGGCGTGGCTTTCGCCGTGCCCTACGGAGATCCGGACGCTCTGGCTGCGCTGCTCACCGAGCTTTATGAGAATCCTGAACGTCTTCAATCTGCAGTCAGAAATTTCGGTGCCTTGCCCGAAATCGTTTCTGCCTTCGACGCCCGGTTCCAGGAGGCGATCGACCAAGTCTTCCCCCGGGAACGAAGAAATTAGAAAGGTAAGTTAGATGACACCCACGAATGTTAAGTCGGTACTGATCACCGGAGGCACCGGCTCTTTCGGGAAAACCATGCTGCAGGATCTTCTCAACAACGGTTGCTCGGAAATCAGGATTCTGAGCCGAGACGAGGAAAAACAGGACATGCTGCGCACGACCCTGCGCAGTGCTAATGTCCGTTACTACATCGGCGACATTCGTGACCGCGATAGTGTCGACCGGGCTATGGCTGGCGTCGATTGCGTGTTTCACGCCGCGGCGCTCAAGCAGGTGCCATCTTGTGAGTTTTTCCCGATCGAAGCTGTCCGCACCAACATCCTCGGCTCGGAGAACGTGATCCGGTCGGCTGCGGACCAGAAGGTCCGGTCGGTCGTCTGCCTTTCGACCGACAAGGCGGTGTTGCCGGTGAACGCCATGGGCATGTCAAAGGCGATGATGGAAAAGCTCGCCCAGGCGCTGGCTCGTTCGCTCGGGCCGAATTCTGTGACCACGGTGTCGATGGTTCGCTACGGCAACGTAATGTATTCGCGCGGCTCTGTGATCCCGCTCTTCATCCGCCAGATCAAGACGGGTGCTCCGATCACCGTGACCGAGTCTCAAATGACGCGTTTCTTGATGCCGTTACGGGATTCGGTCGCACTAGTGCATCACGCCTTCGATCACGCGCGCCAGGGTGATCTATTTATCCGCAAGGCTGCGGCGTCGACCATCGCGGACTTGGTCACTGCGCTCCTAGAGCTGTTCGACGTTCCTGACCACCCTGTTGAGGAAATCGGCTGGCGCCATGCTGAAAAGCTTTATGAGACACTGGCCACTGCGCAAGAGCTTACACAATCCGAGGATATGGGTGATTATTATCGGATCCGGATGGATGACCGAGATCTCAACTACAACGCCTATTTTAGCGAGGGTGAACACGAAACCATCCATCAAGAGGATTATCATTCGCACAACACGGAAAGACTCGATGTAGACGGTGTGAAAGCCCTCTTGCTATCGTTACCCGAAATACAAGCCGAATTGGTCGACTGGAAGGCCAGAGCATGAAGATTGTCATCACGGGTGCCGGGGGCCTAATCGGATGCCATGCTTCAGTCAGGGCACATGCTGCCAACTGTGCGGCCCGGTTCAAAGGTACGGAGCTACCATATGACCTTGTGATGTTGGATCACGCCGGGTTCGAGGATGAAGCACAACTCCACGCCGCGGTCTCCGGGGCTGACGCTGTGCTGCACTTCGCCGGCGTGAACCGAGCGCCCGACGACGTGATCGAGGCCGCAAACCCGGCCATCGCGCGCCGCCTTTCCGAGGCTTGCAGGGTCACCGAAAGCCGTCCGCACATTGTCTACGCCAACTCAACCCATGCATACAGTGACTCGCCGTACGGGCGGTCAAAGCGGCTCGCAGGCGAGATACTGTCGGGGATCGGTGGTCGCTATTCCGATTTGGTGCTGCCACACATTTTCGGAGAAGGAGCCCGCCCGCGCTACAACAACGTGACGGCGACCTTCAGCGAGGCTGTTATCGCGGGGGAAACCCCCGAGATCAACCCCGAGGGGCGGGTCTCGCTCCTACACGCGGGCGTCGCGGCGCAAGCGGCGCTGGATGCGATCTCCGAGGGCCAGACGGGCACGATCCGGCCTGCCTCGCGCGACATCGCGGTGGCGGATCTGTTCGATCTTCTTCGGAATTTTCACGCGGACTACCAGGCCGATATCTATCCCAATCTTCAGGACCCTTTCACCGTCGCGCTGTTCAACAGCTATCGAGCGGAGCTGTATCCGGAGGGGTTCCCGCGACCTATAAAGCTCAACACCGATGGGCGCGGCACCTTATTCGAAGCCGTGAAGGGTGGCGGCGGCGGGCAGACCTTCCTTTCGACGACAATGCCGGGAGTAACCCGCGGCGACCATTTTCACCTAAACAAGGTCGAACGTTTCCTGGTCGTTCAGGGCGAGGCGGTGATCCGCATCCGCAAGGTACTAAGTGACGAGGTCTGGGAGTATCGTGTGTCGGGCGCCGCCCCGGCGCCCGTCGACATGCCCACATTGCACACCCATTCAATCGAGAACGTCGGTGACACCGAACTGTTGACACTGTTTTGGACGCACGATCTTTTCGACGCCGCCAATCCTGATACTTTTGCCGACAAGGTTTTGAAATGAAACGCCTCAAAGTCATGACCATTCTCGGCACCCGGCCCGAGATCATCCGCCTATCCCGCGTTATGGCACGCCTCGACGACTACACCGAACACGTGATCGTCCACACCGGTCAGAACTGGGACTATGAGTTAAACGAGGTGTTTTTCGAAGATCTTGGGGTGCGCAAACCAGACCATTTCCTTGGCACCGGCGGGGGCACGCTAGGCGAAACACTTGGCAAGATCCTGGCCGAAAGTGAAAAGGTGTTGGCTTCGGAAAAACCGGATGCGGTCATCGTTCTGGGTGATACCAACTCGGCTATTTCGGCGATCATAGCGCGTCGCATGAAGGTTCCTGTCTATCACATGGAGGCTGGTAACCGCTCTTATGACCGCAACGTGCCGGAGGAAACTAATCGCAAACTGGTCGATCATATCTCGGATTTCAACCTAGTCTATACTGAGCACGCACGCAGGCACCTGTTGTCCGAAGGAGTGCATCACCGTCGTATTTACCTGACTGGCTCGCCGATGCGCGAGGTTCTCGATCACTATCGCAACCGGATCAAAACCTCGGACGTGCTGGACCGCCTTAGGCTGAAGGAACATGAATACATCATCGCTTCTCTGCACCGCGAAGAGAATGTCGACAGCTCGACCCGACTTGCGCAATTGGTGGGCGCACTCAATCTGCTAGCCGAGCGCCATGACATGCCGGTCATTGTGTCGACCCACCCGCGCACCCGGAAGCGGCTCGATGCGCTACAAGGCCAGACGCTCGATGACCGCGTGCAGTGGATGAAGCCGTTCGGGTTCCACGATTACAACCATCTGCAGATGAAGGCGTTCTGTGCTATTTCGGATAGCGGCACTATCGCCGAAGAAAGTTCGATGTTAGGGTTTCCGGCGATCACGCCGCGCGACGCCATCGAACGCCCGGAGAGCCTTGACGTTGGCTGCATCATTGCGACGGGGCTAGATCAAAATACCATCGTGAACAGTGTCGATGCAGTGACGCGGATGTTTGCCGAACGGCGAGAGACTGGTGCCTCGCATCCGATCCCTGCAGAGTATTGCGTTATGAACACTTCCGAACGCGTGGTCTCCCTGGTTCTGGGAACGGCGAAGCTCTCGAATGTTTGGGATGGCATCCGGACAAACGATCTGACATGACCAAGCCCACCGCATCGTACGCTGCTACGAAAAAGCCAAAGGTCGTCCACCTCAGCCAGTTGTTCGACCCAGAGCCCACCTTCAAAGGACACGATTTCGTCCAGGGACTCGAGTGCCGTGGCTTCGAGGTCGAGGTGGTCACCGGGTTTCCCAACTACCCTGGTGGGAAGATCTATGACGGCTACAGAATCCGGCCTATAGTACGTGAAAAGATGGGAGAAACCGAGATCACGCGCTTGGCTGTATTTCCGTCTCACGACAGATCGGCCTTGAAACGGATCGTGACCTACACAAGTTTCATGATCACGTCGTTCCTATACCTGACCTTCAGAGCACGGCGATCCGACCTGATCTATGTGTACTATCCAGCCCTGACCGCCGGGCTCGCCGCCATCGCAGTCCAGCTTTTCCGCAGGACACCGGTGCTTCTTGACGTGCAAGACATGTGGCCGGATTCCCTTGGGTCGTCGGGCATGATGCGAAACCGGTTCTTCCTAGGCATCGCCAACGCGGCCTGCAACCTTCTGTATCGGCGCTGCGATCACATCCTAGTCCTGTCGCCCGGGTTTAAGACGTTGCTTGTCGAGCGCGGTGTTCCGGCCGACAAGATCACCATCGTCTACAACTGGGCCGACGAGCAACCCGCGGTCGAGGATCGCAGCCTGCCCGAAGGATTCGATCCGGACGATGGGTTTCGGGTGCTGTTTGCCGGCAACATGGGCGCGGCTCAACAGCTCGACGCGGTCATCGACGCTGCCGCACGCCTACAGAGCGAACATCCGGACTGCGTGTTCTATTTCATGGGTGGCGGCATCGACAGAGACCGCCTTGCCGAGCGCGCCCGGAACCTAAGCCTCTCTAATGTGCGTTTTCTTCCGCGCGTGCCGTTGCAGGAAGTGCAGCGCTTCCTTGTTGCCGCAGATGCCCTATTGGTGCATCTGACAGATGAGCCGCTCTACCGGATCACAATTCCTTCCAAGACCCAAGCCTACCTATACGCCGGTCGGCCGATCCTGATGGGGGTCGCCGGGGACGCTGCTGATCTGGTGCGCGAAGCGGATGCCGGTTATGTGTTCGCACCGGGAGATTCCGAGGCGCTGGCCGAAAACGTGCGCCAGCTCATAGCCGACGGACCGGCCCGTCGAGATGAAATTGGGAGCAATGCGCACCGGTTCTACATTGAAACATTGCGCCGGTCGAAGGGGATCGATTCCACGGTGGAATTGATCAATCGTTTTCGAAAAGGATCGCGCAGCACCGATCTGGCAAAAAAGGAGTGTCGACTTGAGCACTGAATCCGTTCCGTTCTTCCGTCCGTCGATTGGCGAGGACGAGATCGCCGCTGTGACGGAGTGTTTGCGCTCCGGCTGGTTGACAACGGGCCCGAAAACCGCCGCCTTTGAAAAGGCATTCACCGACTTCCTAGGTGGGGATGTCGAAGCCGTAGCGGTCAACTCGGCCACGGCCGCGCTGCATCTTGGGCTCGAGGCGCTTGGGGTCGGTCCCGGAGATGAGGTCATCGTGCCGACGTTGACCTTCACCGCTACAGCCGAAGTTGTACGCTATCTTGGCGCACAGCCCGTTCTGGTCGATATCGACCCCGCGACCCTGTGCATCGACCCCGACCGCGTCGAAGCCGCGATCACGCCGAGAACTAAAGTCCTAATACCGGTGCATTTCGCGGGCCGGATGAGCGACATGACCACGCTTCGGGCCATCGCCGACAAGCACGGGTTGCAAATCCTCGACGATGCGGCGCACGCGTTGCCTGCTCATCACCAGGGGGTCACAGTCGGCAAGGCCGGTGCGGATGTCACCGCGTTTAGTTTCTACGCAAATAAAACCATAACTACGGGAGAAGGCGGCATGTTGGTCACTGCTGACCCATCCACCGCCGCCAGGGTTCGCACCATGCGCCTGCACGGGATTGACCGCGACGTGTTCAACCGGTTTACCGATCCGCGCGCGAGCTGGGTCTACGACGTCGTTGCACCCGGCTTCAAATATAACTTAACCGATATCGCTTCCGCGCTTGGCCTGGTGCAGCTGCAACGCGCCAACGACTTCGGCCGGATTCGCGCTGAGCGCGTTGCGCGGTACGACGCAGCTTTCTCTGATTTGCCCTTAATTTTGCCTCCGGGCCCGGCCGATGGAGATGGCCACTCCTGGCACCTCTACATTATTCAACTGACCGAGGACGCCCCTCTCAACCGCGACGATTTTATTCTCGCCCTGAAAGAAGAGGGCATTAGCACCTCAGTGCACTACCGGCCCTTGCATCTGATGACGGTCTGGAAGCCCTTCTGTGAAGGGGCCTGCTTCGAGCATGCAGACTTAGTTTTCAGCCGCTGTGTGTCGCTGCCCTTGTTCATGGCCATGACCGACGCTGAACAGAATAGGGTAATCGAAGCTGTGCGCAGTGTCCTCAAAGGAGTCACAAATTGACGCAAAAACCGCGCGCCCTACGGATCGGCTGGATGAGCCACCATGTCGAGGGGATCAAACCACTGAAGGCCGTTCTGGCGGCTGCGTTCCCAGTCAATGCGATCATAACCCTGCATGATGATTTGATGGCCAATAAATCGGGGGCCGCGGATTTTACCAGCATCGCGGCAGAGCACGATGTTCCGTTGCATCGCGTTCGCAACGCAAACGACCCCGCATCCGTCGAGTTGCTGAACGGCCTGAACCTGGACGTTCTTTTTGTTATCGGCTGGTCACAGATCCTTCATCTTCCCGCGCTGCGGTCCGCAAGACTAGGCTGCTTCGGCGCCCATGCTTCGATGCTGCCCGCCAACCGGGGCAGCGCTCCAATTAACTGGGCCCTGATCAAAGGTGAAAAACAGACGGGAAACACGCTTATGCGGTTGTCCGAAGGAGTCGATGCTGGAGACATCGTGGCCCAAAAACCGATTCAGATCTCTTCGTTCGACAACGTTGCGACTCTTTATGATCGTGTGGCCGAGACGAACTGCGAGATGGTTCTAACGCTGCTGAAGGATCTAGCTGAAGGGAAGCCCCTCCAAGCGCAGCCCCAGCGGCACGACGGATCGCCATTGCTCCCACGACGACATCCAGAACACGGTCAGGTCGATTGGGCGCAGCCCGCTCGTAAGGTGTATGATTTCATTCGCGCACTGACCCGACCCTATCCCGGCGCGTTCTCCAGCGCAGACGGTACGCGTACAACGATCTGGAGAAGCGCCTTGCTACCCGTCGCCGGACGCTTGAGTGAGCCTGGCATGGTTCTCGGTCAAATAGTTTCGGACAGCGCGCGCGCCTGTGGTCTGGTCGTGTCTTGCTCCGAGGGTGCTGTCGTTCTGCTAGAAATCGAAGATGCCAAAGGCAAGATTTTGTCGGGACGAGAACTTGCGCTCAGCGGTATATCCAATTTTTTCAACCCACAGGATCGTCACTGATGACAAAAAAAAATGTTTTGGTGATTGCGGCTCACCCAGACGATGAATTACTCGGCGTAGGCGGGACGATCGCGCTTCATTCTGCCGCCGGTGATCATGTGACCTGCGTAGTGGCCGCTTCAGGCAAACTTAAGCACGACAGCGACGGCAAAAAAGGAGTCCATGCACAGGCACATCGCGCTGCCAATGTGCTTGGCGTTCAGGAACTGAAGCTACTGGATTTTCCCGATCAAGGCCTTGACAAGTTTTCGCTGGTCGAAATCATTTCGCCTCTCGAGGCTATCGTGGAAACGGTCCGTCCTGACATCGTCTATCTACAGTATGGCTATGACATCAACCGGGATCACCAGATCCTTTTCCAAGCCGCTCTGGTGGCAACCCGCCCGATGGAACAATTTATTCAGGCTATTTTCGCATTCGATACCGTGAGTTCAACCGAGTGGGCTTATCCGCGCAATTTTGTGCCGGATACCTGGGTCGATATTTCCGCCACGCTTGAACGCAAGATCGAGGCAATGGCATGCTACGAGACGGAATTGCGGGACTGGCCACACCCACGCTCGCTGCATTCCCTACGGGTAAAGGCAGAAAGCGCCGGGTCGCAGGTGGTATCGGAGGCCGCCGAGTGTTTCATGACCATTAGGCGGGTGTTGCGCAATGACCAAACGCCTGTTTGACATCGCGGTAGCCGCAATCGCGCTGCTCGTCGCCGCGCCGTTCATTATGGCGGCAGCGATCGGCATCAAGCTTACTTCACCCGGGCCCATTTTTTATCTCGCCCAAAGAGCAGGTCGCAATGGTGCCCCGTTCACGATGTACAAACTTCGGACCATGCACGTTGTGCAAACCGAGGCACAGTCGATTACCTCACCCGGTGACAATCGCATTTTTCCTTTCGGTAACCTCATCCGCCGGCTGAAGGTCGATGAGCTACCGCAGTTTTGGAATATCCTGAACGGAAACATGTCGTTGGTAGGGCCGCGCCCCGAGGCACCCGATATCGTCGAAAAGCACTACACCGACTGGATGTACGAAACCTTGAGGATCAGGCCCGGTGTGACCAGCCCTGGCGCCATCTACAACTACCTCATGGCCGACACCTTGCTCGACGACACCGATCCCGAAGGCAGCTATGCGCGCAACGTTCTGCCGCCAAAGCTCGCCCTCGAACTTGCTTATTTGGACCGTGCGAATTTCTCTAGTGATCTGAGCTATATGGCTTTGACCGCTTGGGCGATCATGGCGCATGTGATTGGCCGCAATGTGCAATTGCCTGAGTCCGACATCATCAATGCCTCTGAGTGGGCACCGCAGGGACCCTATCCTAGAAATCGTGCATAGCGGCACATTCGTCTTTTGCCTCGGTATTCATACCCATCCAAAATGAATCCGCGCGTCTCGTAAAACCTGCGTACGAGGTCATTTTCCTCCGCGTCGGTAGTTAGGATGAGCCGGTGCGCACCCTCCGAACGGGCCTTGTACGCGAAAGCCTCCAACAGGGCGCCACCGCCGCCCGACCCAGGCGTACTTACTGCGATCGAAGATAGTTCGACAGCATCGACCGGTTGATGGGCTTGTGCCTCGACACGACGCATATTGTGGAATATTTTCAATATCAGCCCGGGATCGCGCAAAACAGCCAGCATAATAGCCGGTAGCATCTGACTGCGTTGCCGCTTGAACATTGCATAAAATCCCTGCGGGTCACGGAATCCGACGGCGAATCCTAAGATTGAGTCTGTTTCGTGTGCCACCAGGGCAACGGAAGCTTCGAAGTCCAGAACTGCTTGATAATAAGCACGTAAAAACTTTGATCCCATGCGGGATAGAAAGAAGCCGGAGAAAGCCTTCTTATGGATCACAACTACAGCATCAAGATCCGTATATTCCATCTCTCTGATCATCATTATTACAACCTTTCTATTTCGAAGCGGCCTGCAAGTTTGGAGATCCCATACTAATTATACCTACCGAACGGCACCTTGTTATTATATTTATTTAATATGGTAATGATATGATGGTATGCTCTTACCCTTATCAAACCGCTAATATTATGGCGAACATCGATGGAGAAAGAAGCATCTAGGAGACATCCAGGTTTTGCAAATTAATCTGCCCGAGACCACTTACAGACAAATACTTTTCCTTCAATGTCTCTAAACGTTTTTTTGCAAAGGTAGTGAACAGTCCTGTTGAATGCCTTGCCTCGGTTGACCGCGTCGCACTTCTGTAAAAATGAGGTCTGAAATATTACAGTCGAGCGGTGTATAATCGAGCGGTAGTTCATGCAAAATGGCGATCACTTCCGGTAAATTGAAGGCTGTACAAGCGAGAATGAGGCGATCCAGCACCGACATTAACTCATCCGAAGGAAGAGACTCTTCTGAGGCTGTCAAGATCCTTGGGTGGTTCGTCGGAGCGGGATTGCTACCAATAAGTAGTTCCTCGTAGAGCTTTTCGCCCTTGCGCAGCCCAGTGATACAAATTGGGATATCACCCTTCTCAATGGAACTCTGATCAGCATGCTCGACCATGTAGGGCTTTAACCCATGTAGCTTTACCATGCTGAACGCTAAATCTAGGATTCTGACCGGCTCACCCATATCGAGGACAAAAACGTCACCACCGCGGCCCATGGCCCCTGCTTGAATTACCAATTGCGCCGCTTCGGGGATCGTCATGAAATAGCGGGTAATGTCTTTATGGGTGACTGTTACCGGCCCCCCATACTCGATTTGTGCCTGGAACCGTGGTATCACCGATCCAGATGAGCCTAGGACGTTTCCGAAACGGACCATTGAGAAAACTGTGCTTACGCCGTCGGCTGCCTGAGCCTGACAAATCAATTCTGCGATGCGCTTAGTCGCACCCATGATATTTGTCGGGCGGACAGCTTTATCAGTGGAAATCAGGATAAAATTCTCGACATGGTGTTTTTTCGCCGCAAGGACTATCGTGAGGGTACCGAACACGTTGTTCCGAACGCCTTCAATAATGTTTTCTTCAACCAGCGGTACATGCTTGTACGCGGCCGCATGGTAGATCGTCTGTACGCCAAAGGCTTTTATAGCCGCCTCCAAACGGCGGTTGTTCTGGACTGACCCGAGGATCGGGATTACCTTGGTATAAAGCTTAAGGCGCTTAGCCGTCGCTGATATTTCAGCTTCAATGGTGTACAAAGAAAATTCGGATGCCTCAAAGAGGACTAAGGCCGATGGTGCCTGGTTCAGGATTTGACGGCAAAGTTCGCTCCCAATCGATCCACCTGCGCCGGAAACCATCACCACCTTTCCGGTGATGTTCTTTCGGAATAGGTTAGGATCTGGGACAACTGGATCACGCCCAAGTAGGTCTTCAGCCGAAACAGTGCGTAGTTCAGATATTTTGGCTTTGCCGCTAATGATATCTGGTATTCCTGGGATTGTTTTGATTTCGGCCTGCTGGTCTTCAAGATTCCTTACAATTGCGCGGCGCCGCGCGCGGGTTATGCTTGGTATTGCCAACAAGATAACATTAGCGCCAGTTCTTTCGATGAGTTGTGGAACGCGATCGGGTGCGTAGACTTTAAGCCCGGCGATCGTCATGTCTTGTAACGTTGGATCATCGTCAACTAGAGCGACCGGCGCATATTCTTGGCCATGGATGAGAGAATTCATCAGTTGTAGCCCTGCATCGCCTGCACCGTAGATAATTACTGGCTTCTTACGTAGCTGTTTGGGCTTGCGGAAAACTGCCCGGGTGAAGACCCTGAGCCCACCAATGAACAAGAAAGCAAGTACGGCAAAAATGATGGGCACAGATCGCGGTACTAAGGCACCGAAAACAATGCTCGCTCCATAAAGGACGGCTGCGGAAATCACGGCTCCTTTGCCAATCTTCAGAAGGGTTTCTTCAGTGATGAATCGGACAAGGGCACGGTAGAGGCCAAAGTACCGAAATGCGATCAAGGCCACTACCGTGGCTGCAGTGAGCGACCACCACAACTCAGTTTGCAAAAGGAAAGTTGTGCTTTCGAGACGGAATACCATCGCGCAAATAAACGATAGGACAATCAAACAAGCATCAACTGCTAGCTGCAAGGCGATTTTTGCCTGCCTACTCAAGTTTGAAAGGTACGATATGTAATTTTGCACTAGAAAATTTCCGAGTTTTGAACTTTTGCCGATCAATACGGCATTCGGTAAAAAGATTGGTAGTAATATTGAGGAGGTCGATGATTACTGATGCGAAGTTTGTCCTTAGGGTCGTTCGACAGCCTGACAAGTGAGCTTAAAACCTTCCCTATCGACTTGTAGCAGCGCAAATCTACACTAAAACAGAGAAGAGCTACAGTTTTTTCAAACTTGGGCCGATTTTGCTTGAGCATCTAGGGCAATCTTAACCTGAGGCCGCAGTCCCCAATGAGTTGGATTCGATCCGGGCCCGGTGTTAGCGCAAGAGAAACGCTACCCTTTCGTTAAGGCTGACCTGCGAAACGCTCTTGCTTCTTTCTTCGTTTCGTTGATCTCGGTGATGGCGAGTTTAACGTCCGCGCGATTAGGGGCGTTCCAGCTTCCGAAGAAATTAGGCTGCAGGACCCGCGGCGAAAGAATGGGCTGCCGGGGTCATTTCACGCGAACTTTGCGGATTGACCGGCTTGCCGAGAAATTCACGGTTACCTGTGCAAACAATAATATCACCACTGTCCAGAGCACGCACAAACGTCCCTTGTGCTTGTATGTAATCGCTCACAATAACGGTGCGAAGCTTAGCTGTCGTCCCCTAAAAAGTCTCTCGGTTCTTTAAACCTAACCCATGATAGACTGCAAGCGCAGCGATCTGATTTGGCGCAAGACCTCTGCGCTTTGTTTGAAAACGGGCTTTCCTTATTTGGGTTGCAAGCTGGGTTGGCATCACAGGCATCGACTTGCTTCTTCAACATCAGCCCCCGGCAAATTCTTGATACCAATAATATGTTTGCTGACCTGACAAACGGGGGTACGCCATGTGAACCTGCTTGGCATTGCGATTGGGGCCAGCATTGGTCTGGTGATCCATCGGTGAAGCAGGGACTGGTTCATGAGCCATGGCCGACAGAATTAGTCCCGAGGCTTCAAGGACGAAATCTCATCCTCGATCAAAGCATCTTTCGTAAACGCTGGATGACGAGGGGGCGAAAGACCGGGAAGATTGAAGGTTCGGCCTATTTTAAAAAAGTTCGATATGAGCAGCGTCGCTGATTGCACCGGAACGGCTATCGCGGACCAAACCTCATGTTTTCCCG
Source organism: Sulfitobacter sp. DSM 110093 (assembly GCF_022788715.1). NCBI lineage: Bacteria > Pseudomonadati > Pseudomonadota > Alphaproteobacteria > Rhodobacterales > Roseobacteraceae > Sulfitobacter > Sulfitobacter sp. DSM 110093. The sequence continues at coordinate 234,111 of NZ_CP085169.1, read as the reverse complement.
GTCGCTCAGACAATCTCTAAAGCGCGGCCCAACCTGGGACCAGCCGTCACTTGTCTGCAGATCACACACGATGTAGCCTGGCTGCTGATCGCGAGCGCATGATGTGCTTCGGTCGCCTGTAAACTGGGCGCCGACACATCCATGGGTGCCCCTATGCTGTGGAGCGCCATAATGATCGATTCTCTGGATTTCTCATTCGATGCAGAACCGGCGTCGGACCTCCCCTTCAATATTACAGCGTACCTGAACGGTCTATCGAACTGCGCCAATAGGCCTGCCAAGAGGTTCGGCACGAAGGCCCAGGGATTTGAGGTCACGCTTTGCGATGGAGCGATCGGAGGGCCTCCGGCATGAGCATGTAGGCAAGTGACCTTGTGGTCGCCGATGTTGCGATGTTGGCGATGCGGTACCGGCTGACATACCAACAAGCGATCTTCGTCGAAGCCTACCGACAGGACTTTGACCCGGTAAAGGCGCTTCGCATTGCCGGCTTTGCGGGACGCAATGAAAAAGCACTCGCCATGAAGCTGCTGAACCAGCGCAACATTCAAGCCGCTCTCAAAGCCCGCAACGAAGAGCTCCATTGCTGCGCTGAGGAAATGCGAGAGTCAGTTTTGAAATGGACCCGAGACATTCTCGAGGCAGATCTTGACGATATCTATGATGAAAGCAATCAACTTAAACCTGTTACGGAATGGCCGGATGTCTGGCGCAAAGGTGTCGTAAGATCGCTCAAAGTCGACGCAGGGGCCAGCATCAAAGGGCGCAACGTAGTTAAACTTACTCTGAAAGATCGCCTTAACTTCTTGGAGCTTTTGATGCGCCATCTTGGCATGTTGGGGCCGCGGGTAAAGCGCAATGAGGACAGAAAGATTCTTGCCCGGGCACGTAAGGCGCAAAAGAGAGCTGATCGGATGGCGCTGCGAAAGCCTTAAGGTTGAACCCCCGGATATCCGAAGCATGGTCAAATGGGCTTCAGGCCTCCCAAACATTTTGCTCAGCATATTCCAAATAGCGGGCGAGTACGTTGACGGATTTCCAGCCCCCGGCGCGCATGATGGCGGCGGTATCAAAGCCTTTGCGCAAAAGGTCTTGCGCGGCGCCGACCCGCATAGAGTGGCCGCTGAATGCGCGCACATCCTCCGCGGGATAGCCGGCTTGCTTTGCGGCAGTTTTTACCACCGTTTTGACGGCGGTATCGCTGAGACTGCGATCAATGGGGCGCTCTTGGTAAATCGGGCAGAAGAGCCACTCAGTGCTCGGGCCGCGCCAAGCCTGCCAATCTAGGACGCGCTGCGCCGTATCAACCGAGGTACAGGCGACGCGGCCTTGTCCTTCTTGGTCTGCTTTGCTCCGCCGGATCAACACCCGCAGAGTACCATCGCCGCGCAGTGTAATATCCTCGTCGCGCAATGCGACCAGCTCTGATCTGCGGGTCATGAGTTCATAGCCGAAAGAAAGCATCGCCGTGTTGCGCATTCCCCATGGGGTCTTGGGCTGAACGGCGAGAAAACGTTTGAGGTGGGAAGCTGTCAATCCGCGGGCCTGCTGCGGACGTACCGGTTTCGCGCGTCGTACCCGCCGGTAGGCGAGATTGATTGCTTCATCATATGTCGGGTCGGGAAGACTTAGCAGCCGGTGAATTTTGCGGATCGCATATAGGCGGCGCCTTACCGTCGAGGGTGCCATGCGCTTGCCTTCGGCTTCTAGGAAGGCGCAGACCTGTGCTGCGCTCGCAGGAAAGGGTTCAAATCGCGCGTCGGCACACCAAGTAACATAGGCTTGCACATCGCAATGATATGCGCGCATCGTTGCATCAGAATATGCCCCATCGAGAGTCTCTAATGCTTTTCTCCAATCTAACATGCCCAATCTCCAATGCGGCTCTCTTAGTTATGATAAAAAATAAATCATAAATAGCGCTATGTCAATTACAGGTCAACAAATACGGACAGCGCGCGCCGCGCTAAACTGGTCAGTTAAAGATCTTGCAGATGCCACCGGTGTCGGTACTGCGACGATCGTGCGCTATGAAATGGCAGAAGCCGCCGTACCGAAATCGCGCAAGAACAACCTCGATATATTGCGTACTTGTTTCGAGGCCGCCGGAATCGAGTTTATCGGCGCTTTAAACGAAGCGCCCGGCTTGCGGTTCCATACCTAAAACTTGGGTCCGCCGGTAATCCCCCCATTTTTAATGGGGTCCAGCCGTAGAATTCAGGCGGCTGTTTTCAGTTTCATTGCGGGTGTTATGCCGCCGATGCCCATGTTGGGTCGTTCATTGTTGTAAGTCCAGAGCCATACCGTGGCCTGATCCTGTGCCTCCTCGATGGTGTCAAAGATGAACTGGCTGAGCCATTCGCCGCGAACCGTGCGGTTGTAGCGTTCGATATAGGCGTTCTGTTGGGGCTTTCCGGGTTGGATGTATTCCAGCCTAACGCCTTGCTTTTCAGCCCACTCCATGAGCTTCCCACTGACATATTCGGGGCCATAACACCTTTGGAATGAAGCTGATTGAGAGGCTATGGCCGCCTGCGCAGCCCCAGGTAGCGCAGCAGGTGGTCATAGCCGGGTCTCGGGTCCCTACAGTGGTTTTGCACAAACCACACCGCAAAGGAGACCAGCTATGACCAAGATTATTGTTGCACAAGATGCCCCTGTTTTGGTGGCTATCGACATCGCCAAGGCCCGGCATGAAGTTTTGATCGCTATTCCAGATAAGAAACGGCGACGTCGCTTAACCGTTTTAAACGAACTTGCCGCCTTCAACCGCCTCGCCACCGCACTTAAGGAATACGGACGCCCTGTTCGTGTAGCTTTTGAGGCGACTGGCAATTATCACCGTGCCTTAGCGTACCATCTGGCAACTGCTGGCTTTGAGGTAAAGCTGGTGTCCTCAGTGGCTTTGGCGCGGACGCGCGAAGCCCTCAACAACAGCTGGGATAAGAATGACCCAAAGGACGCGCAAGTGATCCTGCATATGATGGAGATCGGAAACGAGCAATATTACCACGACCCTCTGGTATGCGGCACGAATGACATTCAAGAGCTGTCCAAAACCCACGATATCGTCTCCAAGTCGAAGACTGAACTTTGGCACCGGGTGTTGACCCATTATCTGCCGCTGTACTTCCCTGAAGCGGATCGGTTTCACCGCAGCTCACGCAGTGATTGGTTCTTTGCATTCCTTGAGCGTTATCCATCACCACATTTGATCACAGCAATGGACAAAGCCGCTTTTACCGCTGATGCTTGGGACGTCATTGGGCGCAAGGTCGCGAAAGAGCGTTTGCTTGCAGATATTTACGAGACAGCTAAGTCTTCCGTGGGATTGCCGGTTGCCCCAGATTCTGATGCGATCAGAATGTTCCGCTTGGTCCTTGGAGAAGGCCGCAGTCTCATTGCGCAACGTAATCAAATTGAAGATCGCGCCGTCGCGCTTCTCAAGGATCTACCTGACTATCAGTTGCTGACATCAATACCTGGGATCGGCCCGATCAACGCTCTGACCATCCTCGCAGAAGCTGGCGACTTGCGCCGTTTTGGACATCATCGGCAGTTCTTGAAGTTCTGCGGCATGGACTTGGCAACCATTCAGTCGGGCACATTCCGGGGCCAAACCAAGCTGTCAAAATACGGGAATGCCCGCTTGCGCCGCACCCTATGGATGGCTGGCCAGGTTGCCATACTGCAGCGCACCAACAGCTTCCGGGATAAGTTCGAGCGCTACATCGCCAAGGACCGACAAAACACCCATTTGCGTCGAAAGGCGTATTCCGCAATCGCCGCCAAGATGGCCCGTACTGTTCACGGGATTATCAAACATGGCGAGCCCTATCGCCCTTTCTTTGAGGGGTGATCGATCGCAGAAGGACCTTTCTCTGTAGGTGCCGTGGAGGCAGGTAACTGACCTCGTAGATAATGTTCAGGCCTTCTGTGTTAGCGACCCGATGATCTCGTCTTAAGGACGGTGAGAGCCGCAAAAGCGTACTCTGTGTTTGTTATGGGAGAGACTGTCGTTGACAAAAAGCCGAACTGAGGCATTCTCTGAACGTGTCGAGGCACCTCGATACGACAATGACCTGATGCCAAATCAGCCAGTTATTCCGCGCATAGGACGTTATCGATACGAATAGCCTTGGGCTTTCCACGCCATTCGATGATCTGGTTCAGGCTACGCACCACGCGTTCAGCGGGCAGTGAAAAGTCGACTTCGATGCAAAGGCCCTCGCGATTGAAGTCATCCAAGACGTTCAGTGTCCGGATCGACCGGCCGTCAGAGAGCTGATCGGCATAAAATCCATCGACCACGTCTCATTTGGCTTGTCAGGCACAGCCAGCGGTTCTGGCTTGTCTCGCTTCAGCCGTTTCTTGGGTTTGATCCGTAGATTCAGCTCCAGTTCGCAGTAAATCCGGTACACGCGTTTATGGTTCCAACAATAGCCCTGCACGTTGCGCAGATACAGAAAGCACAGGCCAAAGCCCCAGGTGCGCTTGTTTGCCGTCAGACGTTCCAACCAATCGGCGATCTCCTCGTTCTCGGTGCTCAGCGTTGGACTGTAGCGATAGCAGGTCTCACTGATCTGGAACGTGCGGCACGCCAGCGCGACACTGACCCCATGTACTGCCACCACCTTCATGGCCATCTCTCGTCGATGAGACGGGATGGATTCAGGCGGTCACTGCAACACAGTATGAACCTTTGCATTTAAGGACTGTGTTGATGACTAAGCCGCTGCCGATGGACGAACAAAAGAAATCAGTGATTTGGCGCGAGTGGGAACGCGGAACGCCGATGGCAAATATCGCTCGCGTTATCGACAAGCCACCTGCTACCGTTTTCTCGTATCTCCAGTATCATGGCGGCATTAGACCGCGTCACCGGTTTAGGCGCACTGAAGCACTGAGTTTAGAAGAGCGTGAGGAGATTTCCCGTGGCATATCGCATGGATATAGCATTCGATTTATCGCCAGTATTTTGTGCCGCAGTCCTTCAACTGTAAGTCGTGAGATCAACAAAAACGGCGGAAGGAATCTGTATCGTGCTATCATTGCAGATAAATTTGCCTGGTGCCGTGGGCAGCGCCCAAAGCCGTTCTTATTAGGCGAAAACGCAATGCTGAGAGATCTCGTTGATGCCAAGCTTAGTGAAGACTGGTCCCCTGAACAGATCGCGGGATGGCTCAAGCTGACGTATCCGGACACAAAGGGAATGCGTGTGTCTCACGAAACAATTTACAAAAGCCTGTTCGTGCAAACACGTGGTGTTTTGCGCAAAGAGTTGCACAACCATCTTAGAAGTAAGCGCAAATTCCGGCATGCCAAAGCTCACAAACCAGGATCAGGGCAGCAAATTGTCGAAGGAGTATCCATCCGGGAAAGGCCTGCTGCCATCGACGACCGCGCAGTTCCGGGGCATTGGGAAGGTGATCTCATTTGCGGATCGAAGAACAGCTACATCATCACTGTTGTCGAGCGCCAAACCCGGTTCACGCTCTTAGTGAAGGTCGATGGCAAGAAGACTGATACCGTCGTCCCTGCTTTGGCCCGTCAAATGACCAAACTACCCAGGCAACTGAAGCAAAGCCTTACTTGGGACCGGGGAACCGAATTAGCCTCTCATCAGAAGTTCACTGTTGCGACTGACATTGACGTCTACTTCTGCGATCCAAGCAGTCCATGGCAACGAGGAACAAATGAAAACACCAATGGTCTGCTGCGCCAATACTTCCCGAAAGGGTCCTGCCTTTCCAACTACTCTCAGGAACAGTTAGATGAGGTCGCAAACCAACTCAACAATCGGCCACGGAAAACCTTAGGGTTCCTCACACCAGCGTGTAAGTTAGAGCAGGTGTTGCAGTGACCGCCTGAATCCATCACCACTAATTTTAGGGGGGATTACCCGCCCCCTTTTGATAAGACCGGATGGCAGGCACTTCGAAGTTTGCCCCCTGATGGCTTGCGCGCCGCCCTGTCTAGATGTAGTGTGTGAGACACATGCCGTGCGCATGATGTGCTAAGTCCGATTTCCGCTCAGTGAAGGTGATGTGCATGATGCCAGTCCCTTCGCTTTTTGCAGGGACGCACCGATGCGCATTTCCGGTTTTCCAACATCATTTTTGGGCTTCAAAGTGCACGCGCGCGCGCCGCCTTGCGCCTCGATTTGACCCTTTGCTCATTGCCAAAGGCCACATCTGAGAAAGTCTATTCCGTCGCAAGGAACCCATAAATGACCAAGAAGCCTACACAACCCGTTGCCCCGCAACACAAACGCCTCCCTGTCGCTCTTGGGGGAAGTCGAGCAAACCATCAAAAGATTGAGGGCGAGGTGCATGACACGCTTCAGGCCCGCAGCGCTCTGGAGCGCCGCCGCGCCAGTGAAATCGCTATTCTGGAGATGGAGCTGGAGCAGCATCGCCGATTGCGCGATACGCGTCTCATGGCAGCTGTGCGCGATTTTGCGGCTGGCTATTTCACGACCGGCCGGTTTGTAATTCGGACAGATGCTGAACAAAAGCATTTGAAGCTCGCACGGGATCTGGTGGGGGAAGACCCAACGCGCCAGATCGCAGCGGAAGAAAAGCTGCAGGCTGCGGGAACGACGTTGGATGAGCTCTACGCGCGTGCCTATCAAACTCTCGCGGAGGGCCTGAGCCATCACGAAAAGCGTATTGAAAGTCTGGAAAAGCGCCGCCGCGAGCTCATGGATGATTTTGATGCACTCCGGGTCATTGCTCCGAGAATGCGGCAAAATGGGTAAGCGCGAGCAAACCAGCGTCGTGCGCGCTGCCCCATCGCAAAATGCTAAACGGCACGGGCTCACTGCGCCCGTGCCAAGTGCGCATACGCTCGAAATCTACCGTGAAATCCTCAACAATCCCGAACAATGTGCGGCAAGCTACGTGACGCATAAAGTGGCCCGCCTGGCATGGGAGTTCGCGGAAGCCGAGGCGCAAGTCGAGCGGACCAGCGCGGCTGAGCGCGCGCATCTATTTGGCGGTGCGAGAGCAGACGCGGTGACGATTGACGATTTCAAAAACGTGGTGCTGGACGTCCCAGCAATGCGGGAAATCGTCTTTTCGCAAACGACGGATGTCGCCGCTGCGGTCGCAGCCGCGCAGGAGGCGGCATACTGGAAAGCCTATTGGAAAGAGGCTGATCTACTGAAGCGCTATCGTCGCGAGGCTGAAACCAGAAGAAAGAAAGCGCAGGCAGCCTATACCAAGGCGCTTGTCGAGGACGATCCCAATCTACCCGGCTAGCGACGCTGTTTGCCGGCCGGAGCGGGCTTAGGAGACACCGGATCTGCCGTGACAAAGCAGTCTTAGCTTTTTATGGCGCGCTATTTGACAGCTATGAACCATTCATTCTCGGGGCGAAGACGGTCTTCGCCCCGAGAAACTCTTTTACCGGCTCGGTTTGTGGGCATCACTTGACCCGCCGGTGCTGCCGAGAGATGACCTCTCGCCCCTATGGCCCAAGACGTCTATGTTGTTTCGTTCGCATCCGAGCTTTGAGCCACCGCATCCCTACGTTTCGCTTTATCAGTCTCGAATCAGTGGATGTCGCTCCCACCGGTAGCGCGAGCTGAGCGGAGCCTTCGCATCGCGAAGCGAGGCGCGCGCGGGCCGCAGGGTGGTCCCATGTTTCCTGCCGAAGCTTTGACCGCATTGCGGACTATGTGCTGCAGAGGGTGGATGTCATTGCCCAGTGTCTCGATTTCGACTTCCGTGAGGGAGATCTATAAGCCCGGGCTATCGCAACGTTTCCCACCCCTTTACGTCGCCGGCCAGATACCATTTCCCGAAACGGACCTGAATTTACCTTTAAGTTGTGGGAGTAAGGTTTCGGCGTTAGCTGCAAGGCTTCAAGGGCAGGGCGCTGGTCGACGGATAGGTCCGGTTACGCACATAAGTAGCTTGGATGACAAATCCTTATACGCGCGGCAGTTTGCCGACCCACCGCAAAAATTAGTCGCATTTTGCGGTGCACTTGCCTAAAATTTGCAAGTGTGCAGGGGCGCCGGAGGACCTCATGAGTAAACTGAGCTTAAGGCTGACCCCTGATGAGAAAGCCCAGCTAAAAGCCTAGGTCGCAGTCAGGGGCGCAAGCATGACTAACTACATCAAAACTTTCATCGCCGCGGATATGGCTACGGGAAGTTCGGAGGAGCGCGCTGCCGCTTGGTTCCGCGAGAATGAAGCCGCGATTGCTGCGGAAGCAGAGCGGATCAAGACTAGCGGTGTTCCAGGGTCTGATTTGGCGCTGAACCACCCATGGTTTGGCGCAAAAGTGTGACGTTTTCGAAAGCACGGGCGATCTTTACCTCGTTTTTCAAGCGTAGCATCTGGAGCTAAGCAGGGTTGCACCAAGACTGGTCTTGCCGAGTGATTAGCCGCCGCCCCATACGTGGCTCATGGTTGATATAAAGACCCACTTTCCCGAAACGGCCTTTGGCTCACCTTTGAGTTGCGCAGCCCGGGTTTCACCCGGCGCTATACTTTCTACAAGGTCGAGAAGGCCGGTGCGCCAAAACCCCGATAACGTGCAACATCAGAGCTTCCTCGCTAGGCGCGAAGGAGCCCGAAGTCTTCGCCAATTTCGGAAGGCCCTGGTCCAGCAACATTTCAGCTCATGTCCGCCAGGAGCCCCAGGTTCGAACGCCAGAGACTGAAAGGTAGAAAATTAAGAATATCATACAACAATTTGATATATTTAGATAAACCCATTTTCCTTTCTTGTCTTCCACGTGCCTGGCTCCTGACGTTGAAGCAAAATCTCTCAAGCTATCGAAGACCTGAAATCCTCTGTTGTTTTAAAATCCAAGTTCGGCTTCGGTCCTGGACTGGGCATCAGGTTCACGAATGGCCTTTTGCGCAGCCGCTGGCAAAGGGCGAAGGTTCAAGCTGAGAGGCCCCAAGACGGGTCTATGCGGAGATGGAACAAAGGTATTTATTGACACGCATAGATTAATTTTCAGCCACCGCATGTTCCATGTTTGAGTAAATGTCGCTTCCATATTAAGGTTTTCCCAGAAAAACTTAATGTGGACCTACCAAGCCTTGGGTGAAAGCCCCTTCGGGACTGGCTTCTGGCAGCGAGACCGTTTTTTGAATTTTTGAGGGTATACGATGCAGATCGAAAAAACCGCCCTGGCAGGGGTATTGATCCTCACCCCTGTACGCCACGGCGACGCGCGCGGCTTTTTCAGCGAAAGCTGGAATGCCAAAACGATGGCGGATGCCGGGCTTAACTATCACTTCGTCCAAGATAATCACTCTCTGTCTGAGGCGCCATTCACACTGCGCGGCCTGCATTTCCAAACCCCGCCGCATGCGCAGGCAAAACTCGTGCGCTGTGGACGTGGTGCGCTGTTCGATGTGGCTGTGGATATCCGCCATGACTCACCCAGCTTCGGTCAATGGCTGGGCGTCGACCTTAGCTTTAAGAACGGACGTCAACTGTTTATACCGGCTGGATTTTTACACGGGTTTATCACCCGCGAACCGATGACCGAAATCGTCTACAAATGCACCGATAGCTATGCGCCCGACTGCGACGCAGCGGTTCGCTGGAATGATCCCGCGATTGGCATTGATTGGGGGCTTCAAGGACAAGCGCCGATCCTATCTGAGAAAGACGCGAGCGCGCCTCTGCTGTCCGAAATTAAGCCGCATTTTAGCTGGGGGACTCCCGCATGAAGCTGCTTGTCACCGGGGGTGCCGGTTTTATTGGGTCTGCCGTGGTGCGTCTTGCCTTGGCCCAGGGACATGAGGTGGTGAACCTGGATGCGCTGACCTATGCCGCTTGTCTTGATAATCTGACGGCGGTGGCGGACCTGCCGGGTTATCGGTTTGAGCACGCAGACATCAGAGATGAAAAAGCGTTGGCCCGAATATTTTCCTCTCATGCCCCGGACGCGGTGCTCCACCTGGCGGCCGAGAGCCATGTCGATCGGTCCATCGATGGTCCAGGCGCCTTCATTGATACGAATGTGACCGGAACTTATAAGCTCCTTCAGGCGGCACGGATCTTTTGGGAGGGCCGCGGCCGCCCAAAAAGCTTCCGCTTCCATCATGTGTCCACCGACGAGGTTTACGGAAGCCTCGGGGCTGAAGGCCTCTTTACCGAAGAAACGCCCTATGCGCCCAATAGCCCCTATTCAGCCTCCAAAGCTGCATCCGACCATCTTGTCCGGGCTTGGGGCGAGACCTATGGTTTGCCGGTGCTGCTGACCAATTGCTCCAATAATTACGGGATGTATCATTTTCCGGAAAAATTGATCCCGGTCGTCATCCTTAACGCATTGGCGGGCAAGCCAATCCCGATTTATGGTGCAGGCGAGAATATACGTGACTGGCTCTATGTTGAAGATCACGCCGAGGCGCTGCTCACAGTTGTAACCAAAGGGGTTGTGGGACGCAGTTACAACATTGGCGGCAATGCCGAGCTGAGTAACATCGATTTGGTACATCAGATCTGCGCGCTCTTGGATGAATTACGTCCTGCTAAGAATGCCTATTCTGAATTAATTTCCTTCGTCGCCGACCGCCCGGGTCACGATGCCCGTTATGCCATTGATGCCAGCCGTATCCAAAAAGAACTGGGCTGGCAGCCCTCGGTCACGCTAGAGGAAGGCTTGCGCCGAACAGTCGTTTGGTACCTCGACAATCCCGACTGGTGGCAAGCGCTGCAAGCGCGTGATGGCGTTGGAGAAAGGCTGGGTCGGGCATGAGCTTGCTTGTCTTTGGTACCACCGGGCAGCTCGCCGTTGCGCTGCGTAAGCTTGCACATGGTGGGCAGTTTCTCGACCGCGCTGCAGCCGACCTCACCAACCCCGCAGTCTGCGCCGCAGTGATCCGCGCGGCGCGCCCCTCTGCGGTTATCAATGCTGCGGCCTATACAGCCGTAGACCGTGCTGAGGCAGATGAGGCGTTCGCCACGGTCATCAACGCCGAGGCTCCTGGCGCCATGGCGCGGGCCTGCGCTGAGCTGGGAGTTCCCTTTCTGCACGTCTCGACAGACTATGTTTTTAATGGAAGCGGACAAAGCCCCTGGCGCCCAGACGATCCAATTTCCCCAATCAACGCTTATGGGCGCAGCAAAGCGACCGGTGAAGCAGCCGTGCGCGCGGCTGGCGGGGCCCATGCAATACTCAGGACTTCTTGGGTGTTCTCCGCACTGGGCAGCAACTTTGTGACCACCATGCTGCGGCTCAGTGAAAGCCGGGATAGCCTGAAGGTGGTCGATGACCAGGTCGGTGGACCCACCCCGGCGCTGGCGATCGCAGAAACACTGTTGCAGATGGCCGCTGAGATGACGGCAGGGCAGGGCGGTGGTACCTATCATTACGCAGGGGCGCCTGCGACCAGTTGGGAGTGTTTCGCACGCGAGATCTTCGCCATTGCAGGGCGCCCGGTCGACGTGATTGGCATTCCAACCTCAGATTACCCTACACCCGCAAAAAGACCGCTGAACTCTCGTCTCAATTGCGGCTCTTTGGAGAGGGATTTTGGCATTACGCACCCAGACTGGCGACCGGCGCTAGAAGATATTGTGAAAGAACTATCATGAAAGCACGTAAGGGCATACTGCTGGCCGGCGGGTCTGGAACTCGACTTTATCCCATCACAATGGGCATATCCAAGCAATTGCTACCGATCTACGATAAGCCGATGATCTATTATCCGCTGTCGGTGCTCATGCTGGCGGGCATTCGTGAGATCGCTATCATTACCACGCCACAGGACGCGGATCAGTTCAAACGCAGCCTGGGTGACGGCGCCCAGTGGGGGCTGTCCCTTACATTTATTGAACAACCCAGCCCCGATGGTTTGGCACAAGCCTATATTTTGGCAGAAGCCTTTTTGAACGGCGCGCCTTCGGCAATGGTTTTGGGTGATAATATTTTCTTCGGGCACGGGTTGCCTGAAGCGTTGGCCGCTGCCGGTGCCCAGAAAGAGGGGGGCACAGTGTTTGGGTATCACGTGTCAGATCCGGGGCGCTATGGGGTCGTGGATTTTAATGCCGAAGGTCGCGTGCAGGGGATTGTGGAGAAACCCGCCGTGCCGCCCTCGAATTATGCCGTAACGGGGCTCTACTTTCTTGACGGTACTGCATCTAACAAAGCGAAGGCAGTGACGCCGTCAATGCGGGGTGAATTGGAGATCACCTCACTCTTGGAGATGTATCTAGACGAGGACGCTCTTTGTGTGCAGCAGATGGGGCGCGGCTTTGCTTGGCTGGATACAGGAACCCATGGCAATCTGTTGGATGCGGGAAATTTCGTGCGCACTCTCTCAGAGCGACAAGGGTTGCAGGTTGGCAGTCCGGAGGAGATCGCTTTCAATAAGGGATGGATTGACGCCGAGCAACTGCGCCACCGCGCGGAGCGTTTTGCGAAAAACAGTTATGGTGCCTATCTCCTCCGATTGTTGACGTAGTCTCGCCAAGCAAGGGGGTATAGCAAAGTGGTGCGGTGCGAGCTCATAAGGCTTTGATGTGTTAGATCGGTCAAAGAACTTAAGGTAACCTTGCTGGATCGGCCTGATCGCAATATACTCCTTATCTGCACTCCCACTCCGAGAGGCTCACTATGGGACGGGCAAAGGTCAATCTGACGTTAGATGCAGACGTTGCAAAAACAGCGCGGTCGCTGGCCCTCAATATGACCAGTCTTGCCGAAGGTGCGATCATTGAAGCCGCTAAGCTTGAGCGTAATCGCTTGTGGTGTACAGAGCACCAAGCTGCGATAGATGCCTAGGCAGTGGAGGCAACCAAAGAGGGGATGCCTCTATCCAGTTTCAGAAGGTATTAGGACACAGGCGGGATGGCTCAGTTCGATTTGTACCGCCTTAGGAGTGCGCAGCTTGTCGTTGACCTGCAAACGGATCTCATTGGTATAGACGCCTCACCTGTTGTTGCCCCTTTGCGCGAGGCTGACCGATATACGGCTTTTCCGGGACTGACGCCAATTGTCGTATTCGAGGGTGTGACGTGGATCGTTAGAGTTCAAGAGCTTGCCGCGGTTTTCGGATCGGAATTTAGTGAACCGATCGCTTCTTTGAGAGCGCGTCGGGACGCACTGAAGCGGGATTTGTACATTTTGATCGACGGCGTTTAGCGCATCTGATCATGCTGTGGCATTGCAGTAGCGCTAGGATTCTTTCGATGAGATAAAAGCGCCCTCACCAGAGGGTATAAGATGCTCTGTAATTTGCCAGTGATCGCAAAATGTGTGGTCACCCCCGACCTATAGGGCCTGTGGACATTCATCTTGAAGCAATCAAGGCAGCCGCAAGATTCCAACTGGCTATGTAGCTGCAATCGGTTTTGTCGTAGCGTGTCGCTATACCTCTGAATTCCTTGATCTTCGCGAAGTAGTTTTCGACAAGGTGCCGCCATTTGTAGGCGTCGGCGTCATTGTCGCGTTGATGCTTGCGGTTCGCTTTCGGCGGGATCACGGCGGTTGTGCCACGCGCGTCCAGTTCTTCCAGAAGCCAATTCGCATCGAACGCTTTATCCGCCATAAGCGCGCCGAAGGAGACATCTCGGATCAACGGCGCGACGCCTTTCATGTCATGCGCCTGACCGGGCAGCAGCAGAAAGCGGACCAAGTTGCCAAGCGCATCGACCAGGGCCACGATTTTGGTCGTCAGGCCGCCACGCGAGCGCCCGATGGCCTGAGCCTGAGTCCCCCTTTTGCGCCGGTTGCCTTCTGGTGAACCTGAACGATCGTGCCGTCGATAAGCGCGTATTCGAGGTCGGGGTCACCGCTCATGGCGTTGAAAAGACTCTCGAATACACCCGCCTTGGCCCAGCGACGGAAGCGCCGGAACTGGCTGTTCCAGCTGCCGAAAGCGGGCGGCAGGTCGCGCCATGGTGAGCCGGTCCGGACGCGCCAGAAGACTGCTTCCAGGAACAAGCGATTGTCCTTTGCCGTAGCCCCCGCGTCGCTGGCCTTTCCCGGCAAATGGGGCTCAAGCCGCTGCCAAACATGATCCGTCACTACAAAGCGCTGCGTGTTCATTCAAACCTCCATTTTGGAAGCTTGAATCAGAAATTAGGTTAGATGGGAATCCTAAATGTCCACAGACCCTAGGCAGCACACCGGCTTTGTGGTGGCTTTAACACTCACCACAATGGCACATTGAGATGCCGTCGGGAGGGGCGTCCACATGGTGTAATCGCGGGAGGGAGTCGATTGTGCAAACTGTGGTCTGGAAATTCTCTGACACCATGATCACGGGTCCTGGCATTCCCACTTTATTATGTAGGCCTTGGTGTTGGCGGCCCATTTGTCGTCGATCTCCAACAGTACGGCACTGACCAGGCGCTCAAGGGCGACCTCGTTGGGAAATACCCGGACCTTAACGGTGCGACGTTTCAACTCCTGCTGCACGCTGCGCTCCATCGGGTTGGAGGTGAGCATGCGGCGGCGGTGGTGTTTTGGCAAGGTGAAGACGGTGAGGCCCTCAGGGACATTCTTCTCCAGCCATGCAGCAAGTTTCGGCGCTGTATCGCGATACTCGGTGACCAAGTCGGCCAAGCTGGTTTCGGCCTTGGCGAGGGAGGCCGCGTTCCAGATCTCGTGGAGCTCGGCACCGATGCGCTTGCGAACGGCAAGGTTCGGCGCGTGATGGATGGCGTTTTGGGCGAGTTAAAATGGCAGCGCTGCCATGTGGCCCCGCCGAAGACCGCCCTGCGCGCGGCCCGCAGTCCGGCATGATCGTCAGATACAATGTATTGGACGCCGCGCAAGCCGCGAGCTTGGAGGCTCTCGAGGAAGGCGCGCCAATGCACCTCGGCTTCCGACAGGGCCACAGAGACGCCGAGCACGATCCCGCCATGGCGCATCTTTTCGTATCGGGCGTCGAGGATCAGATATTTAATCTCGCCCAGAGGCCGATTGCGCCATGCTGCGAGCTCGTCATCGAGCAGCTTTGCGGCGCGGCTGACCTGACTGGAGGCCAAGGGACTGTCCTGAATTTTGTGCTCTGGCGTGGTAACTGCTCTATAAGGAGACCCACGTATGAGCATCGACAAAGAACTATTGGACCAGCTGATGGAAGGCCGGTCGTCTGGCGACCTATTTGGCAAGGAGGGCATTCTTGCTGATTTGACCAAAGCATTGGCAGAACGCGCACTGACGGCCGAGATGGAAGAGCATCTGGGAGAGGAGCGCGCTGAAGGGATTGAGGAGGGCCAGAACCATCTGCCCAATCGCCGTAATGGCAGCAGTCAGAAGACTGTGACCACCGACAGTGGGAAGGTCACCTTGGACATTCCGCGCGACCGCAACGGCACCTTTGATCCGCTGTTGATCGCCAAGTATCAGCGTCGTTTTCCCGAGTTCGACCGCAAGATCGTCAGCATGTATGCACGCGGAATGACGACCCGTGAGATCCAAGTGCACATCGAGGAGATTTACGGCTTTGAGGCATCACCCAGTTTGATATCGGCGATCACTGAGGCCGTGATGGACGAGGTTACCGCCTGGCAGAACCGCCCGCTTGAACCCTGCTATCCAGTGGTGTTCATGCCCTCTCGGCAGCATCCTGCGGATGCGCCTGCCGGGTAATAGACGCGATCCGGGTCAAAATCCGCAGTGATGGCGCGGTCTCGAACAAGGCAGTCTTCGTAGCCTTGGGGATCCTTCCAGACGGCACCCGGGACGTTCTGGGGCTGTGGTTCCAGGCCAATGAGGGTGCCAAATTCTGGGCAAAGGTTCTGAATGATCTGCGCCACAGGGGCGTTCAGGACATTCTGATTGCCGTGGTCGACGGCCTCAAAGGCTTCCCCCAGGCCATTGAGGCGGCTTTCCCGGACACCCAGGTTCAGACGTGCATCGTTCATTTGCTGCGCCACTCTATGAGCTTTGCCAGCTACAAGGACCGCAAGGCCGTGGCGACAGCCCTGAAGGCGGTCTACACCGCCTTGGACGTCGAAGCCGCAGAGGCTGCGCTGGCCGAGTTCGAGGAGAGTGATATGGCCAAGCGCTATCCGGCCATTGCACCGAGCTGGCGCCGAGCCTGGAACGAGGTGATCCCGTTTCTCGACTACCCGCCCGAAGTGCGCCGACTGATTTACACGACGAATGCCATAGAAGCCCTGAACTCGAAAATCCGGCGTGCGGTGCGAACCCGCGGCCACTTCCCGAGCGATGAGGCGGCGGCAAAGTTGATCTACTTGGCGCTCAATGCTACTTCCGTCGAGTGGAAGCGATCTGTACGTGAATGGCACCGCGTTAAAAGCCAACTCGCCATCATGTTCGAAGAACGCTTTCCCATGGCGTAACTGAAGGCGTCAGGGCACAAAATTACGCACACTCCCGAGGACAGGCTCTCTATCCCGAGCTCGCGCATCACCGCTTCAGCTTCACGTATGGAAACGCCCTTCACATACATCTCAGCCACCGCAAGCATCACGGCTCGCACCGAGCGCCGCCCGCGCTCCAGCGATTACGGGTAGAACGGCTGACCACCATGATCGGCAGTCTTCGGCACCCGCACCGAGACCGTGCCTGCGTGTCGATGCGCTTTGGCTTGTAGCCATTGGCACACCCCTGCCGCCCGGGCGTGCGCTCATAGCGGCCAGCTCCGAGGAAGCGCTCACGCTCTATCTGCATCGCTAACTCGAACGCTCGCGCGAACACTGTCGCCATGTCGTTGGGGCCGTGCTCGATCAGATGTTCCATGAGGGCCTCAACCGTTGTATCCTGCTGCTCGTCAATTTGTCCGTCTCCATGATGAGTTTGCACTTCCATGGAATACCAGAATGGGCAGCTTCTGCCGGGGCGCGCCCCGGCAGAAGCTCATGGCGCCAGCATCAAATGAATTTCCAGACCTGAAGTTACACCACCCTTCAAACGCGCCGCTGTCGCTGTCGCACGCAAACTCGCGGTCACAATGCATGCGATGCTCAAGGCCGGCCAAGCATTCAACCGGATCATTGAAGTGAAAGCCGTATAGTAATCTATCATCAGTGCTTGCAGTATTAAGCGCGCCGAGACGACCCTGCACCGGGCATACGAATCCTCAACGCGCGTCAGCATAGATTGGCAAGCCCAAAACACTGCCGCGACACTGGAACTATTGAAGTTACGGAGAAGTGAACCTTTGCAGAAAAGGCTTGCAAAACCGATCACGATTAGACGACGCTATCAACAAAGCCTCGTTCGATCCAGAGTCTCCTGTGTATCTGAGAAATGTTGGACTGATCGCCGTGTTGGTTTGATGTCGATTAGCCTCGAAGTGCTGGTAGACCAACGCCGGTCGCGTCGAACCCACCATCAGAAGCGACAACTTGACCGGTGACGAAGCTCGCGCGATCACTGGCCAAAAAGCAGATAACTTCTGCGATTTCACTCTCCGTTCCATAGCGGTTCAATGGCATTGCATCGTGGTAAGCTGCACGTATTTCAGGGGAGTGAACAGCGAGCGCCAATTTCGTATCCACCGGTCCAGGGCAAACACAGTTGACGCGAATGCCAACCTCGCCAAGTTCCGCGGCCTGCTGTTTGGTCAAATGGATCACGGCAGCCTTGGATGTGCCGTAAGCAATGCGAAATGTCGAAGCGCGCAGCCCAGAGATTGAGCCGATGTTTACGATGGCACCGCCTCGTTCTGACAGAAGCGCTAAGCAGGCCTGAGACATGAGGAACACACCGTCGAGGTTCGTGTCCATAACGCGCCGCCAGCGGGCGAAATCAGTCTCCCCGAGCGGGCCAAAGTCGGCGATACCTGCGTTGTTTACCAAAATGTCGAGGCGTCCATATGTCTGTTTTATCTCAGCTATGGCCTGCGCGACTTGTTGGGGGATCGACACATCGCAGGTGATGGCGAGTGCTCCAGGTAGGGTGGCCGCGGCCTCTGTAAGCTCATCTGTATCGCGGTCAAGCATGACGACGCGGCGGCCTTCTGAGTGAAAGAGCGCCGCGGTTGCAAGGCCAATGCCACGGGCGGCACCTGTAATCAGGGCGATGGTATCATTCATTTCAAAACCTCGGGCAGGAATAGGGAGAGGGCAGGGACCGCCGCGACAATAGCAAGACCAATGACGCTGATGGCGAGAAAGGGCAACGCGGCGCGGGCTATACGCTCCAAGGGTTGTCTGGTGATGTTTGCCGCCACGTAAAGATTAATCCCCACAGGCGGCGTGATTAGACCAATGGCGAGGTTTACCATGACCAACACGCCGAACCACACTGGGTCCCAGCCCAACTCACGCACCACGGGCAGGAAGATCGGCAGTGAGATGAACATGACGGTAACAGGGTCCATAAACATGCCTGCAATCAACAGGATCAGCATGATGACCATCAAGATTACCCCGGCATTGTCCGATAAGCCGAGCAATTGGTCCGAATACTGCCCGACCAAGTCTTCGACGGTGACTACCCAGCCAAATAGGCTTGCATAGGCGACCACAAGCATGACCACGGCTGAGGAAGATGCGGCTTCGGTCAGGGCCTCATAGAGGGCGCGGATTGTAAGTGTGCGATATGCAAAAGCGCCAACAGCGATGGCATAGACCGTAGCAACAAGGGCGGCTTCAGTCGGAGTGAAGATGCCGGAATAGATTCCGCCGAGGATGACGACTGGCGTCATCAAGCCCCAGAAGGACTCGCGAAAGCTCTGCCTAAGATCGCGCCAATATCCGTTGCTGGAAGGGGCGGGGGAAAGTTTGTCCAGCCCCTCGCGGTTGGTCGACTTGATGAAGGGCAGGACGACCAGCATCAGCACCCCCATAAACAGGCCGGGTATAATCGCCGCAGTAAAGAGCGCTGAGATCGAGGTTTCAGCAATGACGCCATAGATTACGAGACCGATGGACGGGGGGATGACAATCGAAAACGCGGCACCTGTACAAACAAGAGCGGCGGCTGCGGCCCGGGGGTAACCGTCCTCCTCCATTCCCTTGATGATCATGGGGCCAATGGCTGCGACAGACGCCGGACCAGAACCTGAAACCGCCCCCCAGAAGAGACAAACGACGGTGCCGACGACGCCCATACCGCCAGGCAGGCTACCGATCAGGATGCGGAAAAAGCGGATCATGCGCTCGGCAATGCCCAACGTTCCCATTAGAGTCCCGGCGAGAATAAAGAAAGGGATGGCCAGCAAAGCATATTTGGCAATGCCAGTGGCGATCAGGTCGCCCGCGAGTTCAAAGCCAAACCCAATTTGCCACATCGCATACATGGCCGATAAACCGAGCGCGAATGCTATGGGTACGCGCAGCGCTATCAGCGAAAAGAAGGCCACAATCATCTGGGTGCCGGCACCCATGTTCAGTATATCAGACACTTGGGGTCGCCTGTGAATTTTGCCGTGGCGGATGCCACGTCTCTACTGCATGTTGCAGGTAGCGGACAATAATGAGGGCAAAGCCAAAGGGCAGGCCGATCTGATACCACCATGCAGGCACGCCAAGAGCATAGCTGCGGATGCCGCTGTTCATCTGGTTCATCAGTGTAGACCAAGAAAACCAAGCCGAAGCCGCCAACAGCAAGACCGAAAGGACCACTGACAGCATGAATACGGCTCTTGCCGCAGGGCGCGGCAGGAAATCCTGAACGATCGTGACCGCCAAATGCTGCCCCCGCCGAGCGGCGATCGCGGCGCCAAAGACGGTCAGCAACAAAAAACCGTTGGTCAGCAGCTCTTCTGAGGCTGCGAAGGAATAATGCGTGGCATAGCGCACCACGACATTAACAAAGCCGATCAGCGTCATGCCTAGAAACAGCACAGCACAGATAATTTTCTCGAATTCACGCAGCACGAAACGCATGGCTGTCTATCCCCCCGGATCGGCGCGGCCCCACGGTGAGGCCGCGCCAAAGCTTTAGTTCGCCGGAGCGGAAGCGATGGCATCTTGGAAGCTGCTGACGATCTCGGTGCCGACTTTTTCGGCCCAAGAGTCAAACGCGGGTTTGGTGGCCTCGCGGAAGGCGGCAAGTTCTTCTTCGGAAGGCTCGTAAACCTCCATGCCTTTTTCTTGCAGGAAGGCGACCCCATCGGCGGTGCCTTTACGGGTGATCTCGCGCTGGTATTCCATCGCCTCGGTTGCAGCGGCGCGCATCTGTTCCTGCTTTTCTTCGTCCAAACCCTCCCAAACCTTGCTGGAGACGCCGAGGAAGATTGGATCGTAGGAATAGTGCCATGTCGTCAGGTGTTTTTGCACCTCAAAAACCTGCTGGGGGATGATCACCGCGCCGATGGGGTTTTCCTGACCGTCGACAACACCCTGTTGCAGCGCTGTCATGGTCTCGCCCCACTGCATCTGCTGGGGGTTGGCGCCAAGCGTGTTCATCACGTCGATATACATTGGGCCCGCAACGCGCATGTTCAGGCCCTTCATGTCCTCTGGGGATTTGATCGGGCGCACGTTGTTGGTGACTTCGCGGAAGCCATTTTCGCCCCAGGCAAGGACTTCGATGCCCTTCTCGCGCAGGATATCTTCGAGCATTTTGGCGGGCTCACCTTGGGTCGTCGCATCAACCTGCGCATAACCACCATAGAGGTAGGGCAGCGAGAAGACGGCCATTTCAGGCACCAGCGGTGTGACGTTGATCGCAGAGGTGACCACCAGATCGAGCGCGCCGCGGCCGACCATCTCGGCCTGCTTCATTTGGTCGCCGCCGGAGAGCTGCGCATTGGGAAAGACGCGCACGTCATAGGCGCCATCGGTTTTCTCAGACAGAAGCTCACCGAATTTCTCTGCCCCCTTGTGCCAAGTCGTGGTGTCGCCCGTGTTATGCGACAGACGCAGGGTGTCCGCGCTGACCGCGCCGGAGAAGACGGCGGTTGCAAAAATTGCGGCCAAACCCGCCTTTGAAATCATTTTCATAATAGTTCCTCCCTCATTGAGCCATAATGTGGAACAGAGTTCGCCGGCTCGGGCAAGATATTTCTTGCAATCAGGAAAAGAATGCGCAGTTCTTTGTTTTCATATCCCGGAATCCCGATGTGAGAGGTCCATACTATGAACGGCGGAGATCAGGCCTCCCCCGCCAGCGGCAGCCAAGCGGTGGACCGTGCATTAGCACTTCTGCAGATCACCGGGCGCGCAGCGGGGCGGGGGGTGGCGCTGTCGGATTTGATCGAGGCCTCGGGTCTAGGCAAACCGACGGTACGGCGGTTGATGCTTGCGCTGATCCGGCGCGGGCTGGTGGAACAGGATGGCGCCTCGCGGCTCTATTTTCTGGGAGAAGAAAGCTATGTCCTCGGCACTCTGGCAACCCCGCGCCATGGGCTGTTGGAGATCGCGGCGGATGCGGCTGTGCGGCTTGCGCAAGTGAGCGGGGACACGGCCTTCGTTAACGTGCGGCGCGGCGCAGCCGCGGTTTGTCTGCATCGCGAAGATGGGGCTTTTCCGATCCGGACGCACGCGCTTGAGACTGGCGCGCAGCATCCTTTGGGGGTCGGCGCCGGGTCGCTGGCGATGTTGAGCGCCTTGCCAGATGCAGAGGTCGAAATGGTGCTGGCTGACAACGCAGAGCGAATGGCCACAGACTACTCAGCATATGACGCCGCACTTTTGCGCAGCGATGTAGCGCGGACGCGCTCGCGGGGGTTTGCATTGAACCCCGGGCGGATCGTGCCCGGCAGTTGGGGCATCGGCGTGGCCCTTTGCCGCCCCGACGGCTCTGTCGCGGGCGCCATGTCGATCGCCGCTATAGAAAGCCGAATGTTGCCGCCGCGCGATTGTGAGTTGGCGGAATTATTAAAGCGCGAAGCGCGGGAAATTGAAAACCGGTTAGCGCGCAGGATGCCGCAGCCGGTACTGAAGGAGGATGAACGATGACGGACCCTTATATCGTGGGCTGGGCCCATAGTGCCTTTGGCAAAAGCGAAGCACCCGATACCGAAGCGCTGATGGCTGAGGTCACAGGTCCGGCCTTGGCCCATGCGGGCGTGGAGGCCGATGACGTGGACGGCATATTTGTCGGCGTCTTCAACAACGGCTTCTCGGGTCAGGATTTTCAGGGGGCGCTGGTCGGCATGGGGAATGAGGCCTTGGCCCGCGTGCCCGCCACCCGATACGAGAATGCCTGCGCGACCGGTTCTGCCGCATTGCACGGGGCGATGGATTTTATTGCCAGCGGCCGGGGCAAGATCGCCTTGGTGGTGGGGGCCGAGAAGATGACCGCCACACCGGGCGTGGAGGTGGGCGATATCTTACTTGGCGCCTCCTATCGCGCGGAGGAAGCGGGCGTTGGCGGCGGCTTTGCCGGGCTCTTTGGGCAGATCGCGGGCAGCTATTTCCAGCGCTATGGTGACCAATCCGAAGCACTGGCAATGATCGCCGCAAAGAACCACCATAATGGAATGCAAAACCCTCTTGCGCATATGCAGCGGGATTTCGATGTCGCCTTTTGCAATACTGTGTCCGAGAAAAACCCTCTTGTGGCTGGCCCTCTGCGGCGCACGGATTGTTCGCTGGTCTCTGACGGCGCGGCCGCGATGGTTGTGGCCGCGCCTGAGGTGGCGGCCCAGCTACAGCGCGCCATCCGTTTCCGCGCCCGCAGCCATACGAATGAACCGCTGGCGCTGTCGCGGCGTGACATCACCCGCTTTGATGGCGCGCGGCGGGCGTGGGAGCTGGCATTCGCGACGAGCGGTCTGACGCTCGATGACCTAAGCCTTGTGGAAACTCACGACTGTTTCACCGTGGCGGAGCTGTTGGAGTATGAAGCGATGGGTCTTACCGAACCGGGGCAGGGCAGCCGCGCCATCCGCGAAGGATGGACGGCCAAGGACGGGCGGTTGCCGGTAAATCCTTCGGGTGGGCTTAAGTCCAAGGGTCACCCCATCGGGGCGACCGGCGTGTCGATGCATGTCATGGCGGCGATGCAATTGATGGGCGAGGCGGGCGGCATGCAGATCCCCGACGCCGAACTCGCCGGGGTCTTTAACATGGGTGGGGCGGCGGTGGCTTCCTACGCCTCGATCCTTGAGCGAGTGGCATGATGCAGCCTGTCACCACCCGCGTCATGAACCTCTCGCAGTTTTTGACAGAGTCTGCGCGACGCCAGCCTGAGGAAATCGGTCTGGTCTGGGGCGAGGAAACCTGGGGCTGGTCCGCGTTGGAGGCCCGTGCCACCGCCTTCGCCGCCGCCCTGCGCGACCGCTATGGCATGCGCAAGGGTGATCGTTTGTTGGTGCAATCCGCGAACTGCAACCAGATGTTTGAGGCCGCCTTTGCCTGCTGGAAGCTCGGCTGCGTTTGGGTGCCCGCCAATTTCCGCCAAACGCCAGAAGAGGTCGCATGGCTTGCCATGTCTTCGGGGGCCAAAGGACTGTTGGCGGGGGCTGAGTTCGACGCCCATATCGCGGCTTGCGTGGATGTTGCCTTCACCGTCGCGATCGGCGGGGCCGGAGAGGATGATTACGACACGCTCGTGGCGGAGTTCGCAGGCGTGCCGGTCGCCGTGGCTGAAGTGGATCGTGACGATCCCGCGTGGTTCTTCTTTACCTCCGGCACGACCGGCAAGCCAAAGGCGGCCGTGTTAACGCATGGCCAGTTGGCCTTTGTCATTACCAACCATCTTTGCGACCTGATGCCGGGCACCGGGCCTGATGATGCGTCCATCGTCGTCGCACCCCTGTCCCATGGCGCGGGCATCCATCAGCTGACGCAGGTGGCACATGGGGTGAAAACCATTCTGCCCGGTGGGGCAAAGTTCGCCCCTGCGGAGGTTTGGCGCTTGATTGCCAAATGGCGCGTGACGAATGCCTTTACCGTGCCAACGATCGTGAAAATGCTGGTTGAACATCCTTCGGTTCATGAACATGACTATTCTAGCCTGCGCTACATCATCTATGCCGGGGCGCCGATGTACCGCGCCGACCAGATCCGCGCAATTGAGGTTTTAGGCCCTGTTCTGGTCCAGTATTTCGGCCTGGGCGAGGTGACGGGCAACATCACCGTGTTGCCCCCGGCGCAGCACTCCGCAGATGATGCCGTGATGCGGATCGGCACCTGCGGCTTTGCCCGGACGGGGATGCAGGTTCAGGTTCAGGACGCCGAGGGTAAAGAGGTCGCGCCCGGCGAGACCGGAGAGGTCGCCGTGATCGGTCCGGCTGTCTTTGCCGGCTACCACAACAACCCCGAGGCCAATGCCAAAGCGTTCCGCGACGGATGGTTCCTGACGGGCGACCTTGGGCATATGGATGCTGAAGGGTTCCTTTACCTCACCGATCGGGCGTCCGATATGTATATTTCGGGCGGCTCCAATATCTACCCGCGCGAGATCGAAGAGAAGATCCTGCAACACCCGGCGATCAGCGAATGCGCGGTGCTGGGCGTGCCAGATTCCACTTGGGGCGAGGTCGGTATCGCCGTGTGTGTGGCCCGTGATAACGCACCCAAAGCAGCTGATTTGCTGGCGTGGTTGGAGGAGAAAGTGCCGCGTTACAAAATGCCAAAGTCGTTGGTGTTCTGGGATAAAATGCCACAATCGGGCTATGGCAAAATCACCAAGAAGCTAATCCGCGCCGAGCTCTTGGCGCGAGGAGAAATTTCCAGTGTCTGAGACACAGAGGCTAAAACACCCCGGCCCGGTCGCGGCAGAGCGCATCAGGGCGGTCCCATGTATAGCAACATACCGGCGGGTGAAACTGGAAGCGGGATTAACGCTCCTGCAGGCGATGACTGATGCGGTCGACGGGGCGGGGGCGTGGTTCGACTTAACTGATTTACCAGTCAGCACGCTTACTTTTGTGCGTCCGGCGCCCGCAACGGATGACTGCCATGTCGCTTGGTACAGTGCCGAGAAAGTTCTGAATGACGCCACTATCCTGCACGCTGGTGCGCATCTCGGACGGCGCGATGGTGCGGCTTTTGCCCATGTACACGGTCTTTGGGTTGCGGCAGACGGCGCTCGGCACGCAGGACATCTTCTGGGAGAGGCCACAGTCTTGTCCGTTGATTGCGAGGTGGACGTTTGGGTGCTTGAAGGCGCAGTGATGGAAACTGGGCCAGATGTTGAAACCGGGTTCACATTGTTTCGCCCGACACAAAAAGGGACCGTTGATTGCCCGAACGCGGTGCTCGCCACTATTCGGCCCAACGAGATACTGGAAGAGAGCCTCGCGATATGTGCCTCAACCAGCGGACTTAGAGTAAAGGCGGTTAAAGGCCTGGGTAGTTTAATCGGTGCAAAGTTGATCGGACAGCCATCCTTGAATGATCGAGCAACAGAGGTTCTATTGACCGGCGAGGCAGGGCGAGCGGTGATCGCAGTGGGTTTTAACGGCCCTTCCGTCGTAGGCGAACTTCAGAGCTCAAGCCTGATTTGCGTAACTTTCGAAGCCCTTCTATTGTCGTAGTTGGCTGGTCAGCTTCGGGGTTAAGGGCTTTATTAGCTAACCAGCGAATGAGGGGAGCGAACGTTGTAGTCGTCGAGGCTCAACTCATTATGCTTTCGATGCCGGATATCGCCGGGGCGCGGCTGTCGCCGTAGAGCCTGGGCGATCAGGGGGCTGAACTTGACGGTCTGGCGCCGGATCGCCTGATACGAAACGTCCACGCTACGTTCCAGCATCAGCTCCTAAACTTCCCGCAGGCTCCAGTTAAACCGGACGTAGAGCCAGACAACATAGCGTTGATTTAAGGCGTGAACCTGTGGTGTTTGTCGCTGATCTTCTGTGTCCGCATCAACGCTGCGTAGGGGCAAATCAATGGACCAGCAACCTCAGACCAAGTAACGTAACAACGCCATTTATTTTACATAAGATTCACTTTTGGTTGCAACATTAAATATGCGCATAATTGACGCGCATTGCGTCAAAGCGTACTCTGTCTTTAGGAGGTCGACCCATGAATTCGCATACAAGAAAACCAACAAACTTGTCGTTGGACGCAGATTTGCTTACTCAAGCTAAAGCGCTGAAGATAAACTTGTCTCGCGCTGCAGAGGATGGGGTGCGAGTGGCGGTTTCTGTGGCCAAGGCACAGCAATGGAAAGCGGAGAATGCCGCGGCAATCCGAAGTTCCAACGCATACGTCGAGAGGCATGGGCTGCCACTCGATAAGTACCGTCAATTCTGATGCCCAAGTATGACGTATTTCCTAACCCGTCTGGTGATGGTTATCTTTTGGATGTCCAAACGGATCTTCTGAGTGATCTGAACACCAGGATGGTCGTGCCTTTGCTGCCAACATCAAGCGCACCGAAGTCTGCAACAAGGCTCAATCCGGTTTTTGATTTCGAAGATCAACAAGTCGTTATGGTAACGCAGTTCATGGCGGCGGTCCCAGCGGGTATTCTCAGGGTCTCAATTGGAAAACTCGATGAAGAGTTTGAGAAAGTTACATCTGCAATCGACATGCTTTTCCAAGGCTTCTAGGCGACAAAGCAAATCCGTTTATTTTTATACCATAATTCATATTATGAGTTTAAAATTTTTGTAGTGGCGCGCGCTACCTTCAAGTGCGACTCTTGTTAGAAAACAGTAGTTTATCTAACGGGAGGAATCGGTATGGGAGCCGTTTACGATCAACTGAGTATCACAGAACGACGCAAGATAGAACGCTGGAGACACGCGAAGGTCCCAGTTAACGAGATGGCGCGCGTTCTGAAGCGCTGCAGATCAACGATATTTCGCGAGCTAAAGCGCAACCATTTCTCGGACGAGAGCATGCCGGGATGCGATGGCTATTACGGTGCTGCTGCCCACCTCATGCAAGCGGAACGTCGTGCTCGAGAGCGCAAGCTGATTAAACATCCTGAGCTTCGCAAGCGCGTGATCGAGCGTATCAAGAACGGTTGGACACCCGAGCAGATCAGTAACCGCATGATCCACGAGGGTGCTCCGCTTAGGGTCTGCCAAGAAACCATCTATCGTTACATCTATTCCACAGAAGGTCAGCGCGAAGACCTGTGGTGGTATCTACCGACCCACCGTGTCGCCCGTAGACCACGCCGCACCAGAAGGCGTAGAGAACCCAAGTTCCACCGCGATGTCAGTATCCTGTTCCGCCCGGATGATGTCGCTCATCGCCGTCAGTTTGGTCACTGGGAAGCTGATTTGATGCTGTTCAAACAAAAGCTTGGCCAGACCAACGTCACCTCACTGGTTGAGCGCGTCAGCCGCTTCACCGTGATCCTGAAGAACCCCAACAAGCGCACCAAGCCGGTCATGGGCAAGATCACGAGTGCCATTAAAGATCTCCCCCTCGTAGCCCGACGGTCCATCACTTTTGATCGTGGAACCGGGCGCGCGCTACCCTCAAGTGCGACTCTTGTTAGAAAACAGTAGTTTATCTAACTGGAGGAATCGGTATGGGAGCCGTTTATGACCAACTCAGTATCACAGAACGACGCAAGATAGAACGCTGGAGACACGCGAAGGTCCCAGTTGACGAGATGATGCGCTTGCAAATATTGCAAGCATATTCTATGTAACCTCATGAACAACAAACATCGCAAAACGCTTGCCGTAGTTTTCACGGACCCTGTATCGGGGACGATTGAGTGGTCGGCGATTGAAAGGCTACTGGTTGCCGCGGGAGCACGGGTGATCGAGGGCAATGGCTCGCGCGTTCGGTTCGAGAAGGTTGGCGAGGTCGAGACGTTCTACCGCCCTCACCCGGCCAAGAAAGCCAAGCGGTATCAGGTTCGCGCTGCCCGTGCGTTTTTGGAGAGAATAGGAATTACGCCATGACCAACACCATGACTTACAAAGGCTACTCTGCCCGCATCGAGTACGATGATGAGGACGGCATCATGACGGGCCAGATTGCGGGCATCCGTGACGGCGTAGGTTTTCATGCTGACAGTGTGGAAGAACTGAAAGAGGCGTTCCATGAGGCGGTTGATGATTACGTCGAGACCTGCGCCAAGGTGGGCAAGGAACCACAGAAGCCATACTCTGGCCGCGTAATGTTCCGCGTCGATCCAGAGGTGCACCGCAAGGCGGCACTGGCCGCAGAGCTGTCGGGCAAGAGCCTCAACCAGTGGGCGGAAGATGTGCTGAACCGTGCTGCGTGCGGCGGACACCCAGTATAGAATATCGGCCCAAGCCTAACTTATGAATGCCGATGCCAAGGCTTCAGCCCTTGATGAGCGCAACGGACTTGGCGCGCACTTCTGCTAGTTCCGATATGGTTACCTGACCCTTCCGCTTTGCTCTTCTGACTTTCCAATCCAGGCTTTCCACTTGATCAGCAAGCGCTGCGCTAATCGGCGACCCTTTGATAACCACTTCGAAGGGGTATCCCTTTACTTTGGTCGTCATCGGGCAGCAGAGCATCAAGCCGATCTTATTGTACTTTGCTGGGCTCAAGACGAGCGCTGGACGGTGTCCTGCTTGTGGGTTGAATTGCAGCCAGACGATGTCGCCTGCCTCTGGGATGTAGGTCATATCAGAAGGTTTCTTGCCCCAATGGCCCACCAGTCTTGATTGATGCATGAGCATTATCGCTGGTAATTCCATTTAACAAATCGTCCAATAGAAACTCCGGCGATCGATCTGGCTCAATGATAATACGTCCATTTTCTTCGCGTACATCAACAGGAGTATCGAGCGATAGCTTCGCTGCCTGCATAATGGCTGCAGGTATCCGAACGGAGGCACTATTGCCCCATTTTTTCACTATCACGCGCATCTCTCATCCTCATTCCCATTTTGAACCCAAGATATAGACATGGTGTGCGTGTGTATCAACATCGTTAATACATCCGGAATCTACTTTTACATGAAGCGCGAAAGGAACCTTCGAAATCCACCACCCCGCTCGTAAAGATGAACTGCTGCTGTTTGCGATATGCGTAGCGTGACACAGGAGAGGTTTGTTTGAAATCCAATGCGCAGTCTGAGACGAGTATGGCTTCTGCGTGCATTCAGTTCAGAATGGATGGGGTGCAAAGCCGCGTTTGGTGTCTCGGTCAGTGTGCCGTGGGTGCGCATGTGGGTATATTGATGATATCATAGGCATTGCCCGCAGTAACGCTTTTCATAATTTTAATCTTTTAGTAACATATTTCATGCGTTAGTAACGTTTTTCAGAACATCTTGCCTTTAGTGACGATATTCGCACAGGAGAAACGCAAATCAACACACAGCCGATAGAGGCTCAGTTTTCAGGGCCTGTGAGCACAATTCACCAAAGACGATTGCCTGAGAACGCTATTCCAGCAGGCTATAGTGCGCTTATTGACGCCTATCACCTCGCAGTCCCCATCCCACACCAACTCTCTGCAATCGGAGACCGGCATCGCATTGTGATTTCGGATGAATGGCGCATCATGACACCACGTCATGAGCCCCAGGCTTCACTGCGTGGCCATCTGACATTCGCCCTAAAGTATGAAGGGCTTGATCTCGCTATTCTCAAACGATTGTTTGAGGCTGTTGGGAGTGAACCAATCGTTGCATGGGCTAGTGATGAACCTAATGGAAGCTATGCGCGGAGGGTTTGGTTCCTCTATGAATGGCTCCTCCAAACGCAAATTGGTCTGGAAGACGCAACTGGCGGACGCTACGTACAAGTGCTGGACGACCGTCTTCAATATGGGTCGGCCGGGTCAAACTCGTCACGTCATAGAGTGAAGAATAATCTGCCCGGGACACCAGACTTCTGTCCTTTGGTGTTTCGCACGCCGGAGCTTGATGCTTTCTGCGCAATGGACCTGGCGCACAGAGCCAAACAGATTTTGGACGAAGTGCCCCGCGATCTTTTAGCGCGTACAGCCGCATTTTTATTGCTGAAGGACTCTCGGTCCAGTTACGCTATTGAAGGCGAACGCCCCCCCCAAGATCGCATTCAACGTTGGGGTCGCGCCATTGGTGAGGCAGGCCGACAGCCACTTGATCAAGAAGAACTGCTCCGTCTCCAACAGATTGTCATTGGGGATGACCGTTTCATAAAATTGGGTTTCCGCCAGGAAGGCGGCTTCGTCGGATCGCATGATCGTGAAAGCCAGTTGCCTCTTCCGGATCATATAAGCGCGAAGCATGAAGACCTGGACGACCTAATTGCTGGCATGGTCGCGTTTGACAGCATAAATGGGCAGAATCTCGACCCTGTGATTGCCTCAGCGGTGCTCGCGTTTGGTTTTGTCTACATTCATCCGTTTGAAGACGGAAACGGGCGTCTGCATCGATACATCTTCCACCATGTTTTGGCCGAGCGTGGGTTTAATCCGCCAGGTGTCGTGTTCCCGATCTCGTCTGCAATCCTTGAACGCGTCGACGACTACCGCGCTGTCCTCGAAAGCTATTCAACACGACTGCTGCCGTTCATCGAATGGAAGCCAACTGAAAAATCCAATGTCGAAGTCATTAACGACACGGGCGATTTTTACCGCTTTTTTGACGCCACACCGCATGCTGTATTTCTCTACAGCTGCGTCCAAAAAACGATCGAAGTTGATCTGCCTTATGAGACTGATTTCCTCCGTCAATACGACCTGTTCCGCGCAGCAATAGATGACATCTTTGACATGCCCGCACGCACCGTCGATCTCTTATTCCGCTTCTTACAGCAGAATAATGGCCAGCTCTCTGAGAGAGCACGCGGCAAAGAATTTGCCGCTTTGACTGATCACGAAGTCGAGCGGGTTGAGGACATCTATAGTAATTTCAATGCTTCCTGAGGGTTCAGTCCGGCAGGCCGACATTCGCGATTCCGGCAGATAAACGCGTTCGGCGTGACCTATTTACCGGAGGAAAGTTCATGAGAAATTTATCAGACCATCTCCTTCGGTGTGACCTTCCGCTTTTGCAGGTTCTCCCGTGAAATTGACCGTCGTCTTCGCACCACTTCTTTACTTGTACTAAATATTGTACATATAGAGGGGAGCAAAGGAGAGTTGGTATGGATGTTATGACCTATTCAGATGCACGAGCTCACCTGAAGGACGTCATGGATCGTGCGATCAATGATAAGCAAGAAGTTGTTGTGACGCGCAAAAAAAGTGAGTCCGTTGTGGTCGTATCCTTGGACACCTGGAACGCCGTTAACGAGACGTTGCACCTCTTGTCCACACCGAACAACGCATCCCGCTTACGCGCATCGATCGCGCAACTCGATGCTGGAACTGGCAATGAGCGTGACCTGGCCGAGTGAAGCTGGTTTTCTCTGAACAGGCTTGGGAAGACTATCAACACTGGGTCAGTACCAATGACAAGGTGCATGAGCGGATCAACGAGCTGATCAAACAGTGCAAGCGGACCCCTTTAAAAGGGACCGGCAAGCCGGAACCTTTGAAAGGGGATCTGACCGGCTGGTGGTCACGGCGAATTTCTCAGGAAGATCGAATGGTCTACCGGGTCAAGGGAAGGGGCGACGGTCAAAGCTTAGAGATTGCGCAACTGCGGTTCCATTACTGAATGGCAGGAGTCTTGGGGGGTACACGTTTTTGATATCCTCCTCGCTACTTTCCTTCAGCGGTAGATGTTGCAATTCAGAACAAGCGCTATTCACAGACAGAGCAAAATCGGTCGCTGCGGCTTCAGTACGCTTCATAATAGCGGGCACATACTTCCTCATCTGATAAGTCCTCCATTAGAGAGATCTCTGTGCGTTTGTGTCGGTCGATGACATCAATGAGGGTTTTACCAAATGCTTTAGCAGCCCATTCGCTAGATGTGAGCGCGCTTAGCGCGTCATCAAGGTTCGATGCTAGGCGCGTGCATCCAGCTGCCTTCAGTTCCTCAGGGCTAAGTTTGGCAAGGTCTGTTTCGGTGGGCGTCGGCGTTGTCAGGTCGCGGTCCAAGCCGTCTAGACCGGCATTGATTAAGGCTGCGAGCAAGAGGTGGGGGCTGGCAGCCGCATCTGCGGCTCTAAACTCAAAATGGAATTTCCGAGCCATGGCCTCCGGATCTTTGGTGCCAAAGACTGGGCAAATACGTACCGCAGATTCACGATCTTTGTTCCCAAAATTGTTGAAGGCAGCACTCCAGCGATGAGGCTGGAGCCTGAGATATGAAGGAACAGAGGGCGCGGCGATGGCCAAGAATTCGGGTAGTCGTTCGAGAATGCCGGCCACAAAGGCACCCGATGCACGCGCAACTTCGCTAGGTTGCGTGGGGTCGTGGCAAACCGGTTGCCCATCTAAGGTTTCAAGGCTGAAATGGACATGCACCCCATTGCCAACGCCATCTGGATGCAAAATCGGAGCGAAGCTTGCGCGTTCACCCTGCCCTTGGGCACAAGCGCGCACCAAGTCTCTTAAGATTGCAGCTTCATCTGCTGCTCGTAATGCAGGTTTTGGGCCGACGGTAACTTCGCATTGGCCTGGCCCGTACTCCGGCATGAACGTGTCAATGTCGAGCCCCGCTGCGTCCAGAACCGACATAACAGCATTAGGGAATGTGCCGAGCCTTCGGAACGTGCGTAGCGTGTAGCCTAGCCCTTCTTGTTTCGGCAGGCCTGAATAATGAAACTCATGCTCGAAAGCCGCTTTGACGCGTAGGCCGTGCCGGTCTTCTAGCCGTTCCAACGCAGTCTTGAGCTGGCCGCGCAGACAGCAGTCCCACCGTTCGTCATCCAATGTGAAGATGTCACCCAAGGCAAAACTTTCGTCAATGCCAGCCTCTTCCATTTCGAGGTCGATCAAAGTTTCTGGATCCGGTCGGATCGTAAGATCCCCTAATGCGCCCCATGGGGAAGGTGCGATCGGGCCGAAAGAGGTCTGCAGAACATTCGTCGGTGTCCAGCCGATGCCGTTTTTTTGGCGCGACTCCCATGCGCGCCATGGAACCGCTTTACCGCGCAGTTGCCCTGCTACGTCACTGGCGCAGATCATTATTAAGTCGGTATCGAGACGCGTCACGTCGGACCTCCTAAGTGCTTTCAGATTGGGAATTATATGCGCCGGTATCTACGCAACTCAGCGTTTCGCCCAAGGCCAAACGTTCTTGAAGCGGAGGCCCGATCTTTTTTGCAAGCCCTCCGATAAGGGCCTCGGCGAGTAGAAGTTGCCCACAATGGCTATCTATTGGAGAAGGTGAAGCGGAAGGCATGCGAAACAGGACTTCGGCACCAAAATCATGCCTGTCGGCCCATGCGTCGGAGATGGCGATGACTCGCGCCCCCTGTTTGGCCGCAAGATTACTGAATCTCAGCAGGGATGGCTGATACCGGCGAATATCGGTCACGCAAAGTACCGTACGGCTGTTCATTTCCAATAGGTAGCGCTGCCATCCTTCGGATGGCCCCTCCACTAGCTGAACATTTGGGCGGAGCAAGCCCAGGTACTCTGTTAGCAGCGCGGCAATGTGCCGTGAATGGCGTCCGCCCGCGCAATAGATGCGGTTTTTCGTATCAGCGAGAAGAGCGGTGGCGGTTTCGAAATCCGCGTCCATTACTGGATCATGGCAATTCTGCAATTGCTGGGAAGTTCTGTTCAACAGATCGCTCAGCAAGCTCCCCTCTTGATCTGGGCGAGCAGTTTGGGCTGACAGTCGCTGTAGTGGTGTTTCCAGAAGCCGCGCTACGTCTGATTTTACAGCTTCCTGAAACCCTCCGTACCCATTCAGGTCGAGCCGTTGTACCAACCTCAGGACTGTCGCGGTACTCACATTGGAGCGCTCTGCTAAAGCTGAGACGGTGCAAAGAGCAGAAAGCGGGTATTGGCGCAGGATCTCGCGCGCCACGTCCTGCTCTCGACGTCCAAGAGATTCAAAAAGGTCAGTGATGCGCTGAGACACGGCAACAGAGTCGGCGCCAGTCGGGCTCAACTCGGGCTGATCAGTACGGGGCTGCGCATGTTTTTTGTTCATGAAAAAAAAGTAATGATATATAAGAGGCCCCACAAGACAAAAATGTCAAAAATTATTGACGCACGGCCCTCACCTTCGCTAGCGTCATGAGATGGACATGATGCCGGATAGCATGGCTGTTTTTGGCATGTCTCTGCGTCCTGTCGGCAGCGGTGGCGAAGAGCAACGACGCGTAAATGTTATTTGTCCGGTGTCATATTCGAAACTCAGGGGAGTAAAGATTGATGAAAACTTTAAAAAAATTTGCAGCAGCCGCGGCTTTGACCGCCTTAGGAGCCGCACCTGGCCTGGCACAGGACGAGCCAATCAAGATTGGAGCTCTTTATAATGCTACCGGAGGCATGTCGTCCTTGGATGGCCCTTCCCTAAAGGGCGCGCAACTGGCTGCTAAAAAAGTGAACGAGAACGGTGGCGTGCTTGGTCGGCAGATCGAGTTGCTTGCACCTGATACACGGACTGATCAACAGGAAACGGCGAAAGCTGCACAACGTGTCCTATCTGAAGGGGTCGTTGCTGGAATTGGGCAATCTGATACGACCTTTGTCATGGCCGCAGCGCCCTTGTTTCAAGAGGCTAGCATTCCCTTTGTGACATCCGGAGCAACGCACCCGGAGTTGCCGCAGTGGGTTGGAAACTACATGTTTATGGCGCCATTTGGAGATGATGACCAATCCTACGCCATCGCGGATTATGCGGTGGATGAGATGGACGCGAAGACTGCCGTCGTGTGGACGGACCAATCGATGGACTTCACGAAGGCCCTCAGCAAGTTTTTCAAGGAGCGTTTCATCGAGCGCGGCGGGGAAATTGTTGCTGAAGATAGCTTTATGATTGGCGACACTGACTTTTCAGCACAAATCGCGCGCCTCAAATCAACCGATCCGGCGCCCGACATTATTTTTGTCTCCGCAATCCCGACCGAAGCCGGTTTGACGGTCAAGCAAATCCGGGAAGCAGGGCTTGAGCTTCCGATCGTCTCTGGGGATGGCTTTGATACTGATCTGGTCGCGGATACCCCCGGTCCGGATCTGGCAAATGACGTTTGGTTTTCAACTCATACCTATCGTGGGGACGACCGTCCGGAAGTGGGCCAGTTCATTGCGGATTATAATGATGAGTACGGCATGGACCCCGAGAATGCTTTTGCGCCATTGGGCTATGATGCGTTGATGCTTGTTGTTGATGCAATCGAACGTGCCGGATCGGCGGAGCCCGATGCGATCCGCGATGAATTGGAAAAAACGCGCGACTTTAAAGCGGTGACCGGTACCATATCGTACACACGTGACACGATGGTGCCACCGAAGCCGATTTCGATCATCTCGGTTATGGGTGGTGAGTTCAACGTCGAGTCGATTTGGCGGCCTTGAGTTAAACGTCCACTCGCAAGCAGTCCATTGGTTTGCGAGCCTTTGAAAGACGAAGTGCGTGGGCGAAGTATTGGCGTTCCCCGAGGGAGTTTCCTTGGGGAACCACTTGCCCTACGAAAGCTCTTCCAAGATTGGCACTGTCTTCATGTGGGTCTCTACGGTTGATCTGACTTCATCACTCATCGGCAAATTTGGCGCTTCTGCATCCCAATGCTCCCGAAAAAGCTGAACGGTCTCTTTAGCAGCATCGATCGCCATCTTTTTCGGTATGGAAGCTTTCACCGCGAGATGCGTTAGCTCATCCAATGAGAACGCCGAGAACACTTTGGCGCGGCTGATCTTCATGTTGGTTGCATCGCCCGGAATGTAGGGCACGGTCGCCACAAAATCATAAGCGGGTGCCAGCGATACATACCGCCTGTCCGGGTAGATCAACGACCAGTTCTTCATGTGCATATCTGCATTGCCGATCAGCATATTAAAGGTCAGACGCCGGATATATTCGATGATGTCGGTGTCATTACCTTCGGCGGCGATCACCTGAGCGATGTTCCGGAATGTGCCATTGCCGTACTTGTCCTCAGGATAGAGCCCATAGACCTGTGCGAAATCCTCGATATGGACGCTCGATCCGTTGGATAGCCGATCAAAGCGCTCAATCACAAAGGCATGGTTGCCGGTCCTATCGATGCCTTCGGGCAAGTTCTTGATCGCATTGATGCTGACCAGATCGATGGCAGGCACGTTCATCCCGATAAGGCTGGCCAGCTTCATCATCGAGTATTCATTTTCAGGGACGCCGGAGAATTCGCGGGAGGGTAGCTTTACGATCCAAGAGCCCCCCACGCCAGAGGCGGGGATGGTCAGTCCGCCGCTTGCTTCCATCACGGCGGAAAACTTGAGTTGAACACCTGCCAGCGAGAAGCGCAGCGCGTTTTCGCGTTGATCATCGCCATGATCATCGGCACCGTCGGTGGCATCCGGCGGCCAGGCTTCACCATCGGAAGGGGTTATTGTGATCGCGCCGGGCAGGTCATGGCCAAGTGCCCAGAGTAAATAGAATTCACGTTCGGGATTCACGCCCACCCGTTCGGCCAGGTATTTGCGCAGATGACCTTCGGGCAGAAGGTTTGAGAAGAAGGGCATGACGCGCTTCTGATAGGGTCTAAAGTCCGTATAAAGCTCCCCGAATTCATCCTTGAAAGCGAGGCTGAGGGTCGGCCTGTCAGGGTTTTCGATATACTCGTCAGTGAAGGCAAAGATGGTGCGATCGCCGCCGAGATTGGTGAGCGTGCCGATCGGCTCGCCATACAGGTTCACGTTGAGAACGGAGACACTACTCATCGTTTTCTCCATCAAGGCGATAGGCAGGACGCGGCAAGCGCACGCGATCCTCGTTAGCTATGCCGTGAGCAAGCGTGTTCCGGAAACTTTTCATCTGCTTTGACGCGTCTTGCAGCGCTGCAATGCCACCCTCGCCCTCCACGGCTTTGAGCGCTTTACGGATGCTGCGCAATGTGTCGGGGTTCCGGATCAGGTTCCCGAATTGTCGCATCTCTCGAAACTGCCGCTGCAGGTTTTCGAAGGCGGGACTATCGATTTTGAGCGACTGGATGTGCTCAAGCTGCTTGGCGAGCTGGGCAATCTCTTTACGCGTTTCCGGCGTGGCCTTCGGCGCGTCGCTTACGTTACGGGTGAGCGTCCTTACGGCGGGTGCCGCCTTGCGCGGCACAAGCGCCAGTTCCAGATCGAGGGCGTTGGCAATGGCGGTCAGGCTTGAGACGGTGAGGTTGACCGCGCCGCTCTCGATCTTGGAGATGTGCGACTGCGGCACACCTGCACGCGCGCTTAGTGCGCGCTGGCTAAGCCCCTTGTTCTCGCGTGCGGTCTTCAGTGTCGCCGCCAGTTTTTCGCTCTCATAGCTCATCTTGATATAATCCTGCAGATCAAGCAAAGCGCTTGATCTGCGTTGGTGTATCATATTGGGCGCGGCTTCTCAAGTTATGATCTATTTAAGTATATATATGTAATGATGTGATATGCTTTTGTAGATCGAAAGCATGATGGCACATCTCCAAGATGGATCAGGGAGTGCGCACAGCCGTGTACTTCGGAGACCAGAGCATACTCGGTGCAGGGCCCTATGAATCATACGTCTGCCTTATGATCCGCGTTGCTTTTCGTCTAACCGGTTCGGTTTCCGTTCTTACACTTCGTTGCCGTTGAGCGAGGCATAGCATCGTCGTGACAGCTCGTGCTGGGTGGAATGCCCACTTGTGGAAAATCGGACGGGATCTTCTGCCCCTACAGCAGAGTGCCCACTACGTCTGGTTCGAATGTATCAAAGGGCTGACTGGGTTGGAAAACTTTCCTACAGCGCGCTATATGGAATTATGGACCCCGTGCGCGATAGCTCCGAGCCTGGGCGTCGGCCAGGCATGGGGATCGACGACCTGCCGTCTTGGAATGGCTGACCGGCTTCGGCCAGCGCAGGATATAAATGCCTGTGTCTGGGGCGGGCATCCAAAACTCGCCGCGTGCCTGGCGACAATCTCAACGAAGAAGGACGCAGCATTGATAACCCACACGATCCACAGGATAGCGGTGTTGGCTCGCCAAAACCGCCCTCTTCTTTTCTCAGAACGCCTCTAAGCGTTTCACAAGGAAATATTTTGGGCTGTCGCAGTCGATGCGGTGCTGGTGGAAAATCGTCTCCTTCGAATTTCCGACTTTTTAACAGAATAGGCTCTAAGCAAACTCTTTCTGCGGGCGTTCATTGAACTGATCGTGACAGGCTGCTGAAGTTGTTTCTGAAAAATGGCATATGGCGAAATCGTCCCACCCTCCGTCTCAATCAACCACATCATTTCTGAGCGCGATTGGCGGCCCAAGAATTTGGTTTTGTTGAGTTGTGATGCAAGCGTTCTTATTCGGCGGCTCGTAACTGTTGTAGGATATCTTCCACCTCTTCCGTCTGGCAATATCCGCCGAAGGCCGCGAGTGCCTTGTCGTGACGCGCTTTGGTTTTCGTTACACAGGCATCTTTGGCGCAGATCATGTAAAAGCCGAGATCAGCGCCATCACGCACCGCCATGTCGACACACTGATCGGTCAATAGTCCTGCCACGATGACCCGATCCAATCCCATGTTGCGCAGCAAATAGGAGAGATTGGTTGAGTTGAACACACCGGAAGAGGTCTTCGGGATCAAGATATCGTCTTCTTGTTGGCGCGCTTCTGGAAGTGTCTTGGCGAGGGGGGAGCCGCGGGGCACCAGAATGTCTGATAATTTGTGATCGAGGCTACGGTCCCGCCCATCTGCTGTTAGAGCTTCGATCACGGTATAAATGATTTCGCATCCTGAAGCGCGGGCGCCGTCAACCAAACGGGTTAATGCTGGCAGCATGCGGTCGCGCATCGCTGTGGCCATTTCGGGTGCTTCGGCCAAGACCTCGTCTGTATATTCACTAAGCTGGACATCAACCACAAGAACGGCGGTTTTCGATGGGGTTAACGGCCAGTTGCGTATTGGTTCGACCTGTTTCACAGCGTAGTCCCTTCTTTTGGAGGATTGGTTGTCACACCGAGGTTTTCGGCAGCTTCGCGCAGTGCAAAGACCAGTTCATTGGCTCGCGTCTCAATCTGTTCTCGAGTGGAGAGAAGGTCGTTTCGCACTTCAATTTCAACGCTGTCTAAGCCTCGATCTTCACCATGAACCGGGACTGTGTAGTCACTGTCTCGGTTCATGTCATAAGGCTCGTTTGCTAATGCCTTTTCCCCATGCTGCGCACGTAGCGCTTTTAGTAAAGCAGGAGATAACGTCGTGTCGCGGTCAAAGAGTACTCCATACTCCACTTCCCGTTGCTTTCCGAAGAACGTTGGGGTGAAGCTATGAATGGTCACAAAAAGAGTTCTTTGGCCTCGTGCTTCCCTCGCATCCAGCATATTTGCTACGCCATCCTGGAAGGGTTGCCAGATTTCGGCCCGACGTCGCGCGCGCTCGGCAGGCGTCAAATCGGCATTGGCTGGAACAGGAATGCCCTCGCCGTGTGTGGGGATGAAGCTCTCAGCTTCCCAATGTCGGTTGCAGTCGCAGATCATGCGCGAATACCGCTGGGTTGCCAAAGGGGCGTCAAGACGCTGGGCGATAATGTGCGCTAGGTCCAACGCCCCAATATCCCACATGAAGTGGCGGGTTAAGTGTTCATCATCAAGTCCCAGTGTGCCGAGGCTTTTTGGGAGGCGCGCGCTTGCGTGCTCACACACGATCACAAAAGGACTTTGGCCAAGCTCATTTTCAAGTCCGAAGGGCGATGGCTCGTCGGCACTTAAGAGTGTTAGATAATCAGGCATTAGGGGCTCCGACTACGGCTTTCTTCGCCGCTTCGCAAATGAAACTTTTAATACATATTGACATCAAGGCGGTTACAATATCAATTTAAATTTGTCTAGAATGTCTTCGGCAAGGTCTCATGTCGCAACTGAATGTGCGAAAACTTTCCAAACGGTTCGGCGGCGTACAAGCGCTGTCAAACGTGAGTTTCACTGTAGGGAAAGGTGATCTGGTTGGGCTGATCGGCCCGAATGGCGCCGGCAAAACAACTGCCTTTAATGTTCTGACTGGCGTAATGGCTGCCAGTAGCGGAAGCATTGAATTTGAGGGCAAGGACATCACTCGTCTGAGCCCTGAAGTGCGCGCTAATCTGGGTATGACCCGCACCTTCCAGAATATCCGATTATTTGACGATATGACGGTGCGTCAGAATGTTATGGCGGGCGCGCATGCACGCGCAGGTCGCTCATTGATGCACAGCGTCTTTGGTTTGCCTGGGCATCGTGCAGCCGAACAGCGCATTGGCGAGATCGCCGATGAAATGTTGGAACGAACGGGGCTGACAGAGTTTGGAAGCCGTAACGCGTCCGAATTATCTTATGGGGATCGGCGTCGGGTCGAAATCGCTCGAGCATTGGCCAGCGCGCCGACCCTGTTGCTGCTGGATGAGCCAGCGGCGGGGATGACAGACACTGAAAAAGGACGCCTTTCGCAGCTGGTGCGTCGTTTGAATGACGATGGCCTCACGATTATTCTCGTGGAGCATAACGTGCGCATGGTTGCTGCATTGTGCAAAAGACTCATCGTCGTGAACAAGGGCGAGATGCTGGCCCTTGGCAAGGTGGACGAGGTTTTGCGTATGCCCGAGGTCGCAGCCGTTTATCTGGGTCGTCGCCGCAAGGAGATATTGTGATGCTGCGTGTCGAGGAGCTGCACGTTAACCGAGGCCGCACTAAGGTTTTGCAGGGGATCAATTTTGCTGTCGAAGCTGGCGAGATCGCGACGCTCATTGGGGCCAATGGAGCAGGCAAGACGACAACTTTGATGACGTTATCGGGGCTTTTGCCCATTTCTAGCGGTCAAGCAAGGCTTCAAACCTCAGACGGCAGTTATGACGTTGGAGCAACCAGTCCGGTCGACTTAGTGCGCGCAGGTATTGTTCACGCCCCCGAAGGGCGTCAAATTTTTGGGCGTCTGAGCATTGAAGAGAACCTGCAGCTCGGTGCTTTCTTATCGAACGATAAGGCGCGCGTGGCGCGAGCAATTACTGATATTTATGAACGGTTTCCTATTTTGGGGGAACGGCGTGCAATGCCGGCGGGCAACCTTTCTGGGGGCGAGCAAATGATGCTGGCCATTGGCCGTGCGCTTGTCGCCGAGCCCAAATTGCTTTTGCTGGATGAACCATCCTTGGGCCTGGCGCCTCAGATCACTGAAGAGATATTCGACTTTCTTGAGGAGTTGAACCGCGAGCAAGGCGTGACGATGCTGATTGTCGAGCAAAACGCAATGCTCGCACTTGAGCTGGCAGATCGGGCTTTTGTTCTGGAAAACGGGCGTATCGTACTCGAGGGCAGCGGCGATGAGCTGCTCAATGATCCAGCTGTTTTTGAAGCATATTTGGGGGTGGGCTGATGTCCGACTATCTGATCCAGCAGGTCGTGAACGGTCTGAGTCTAGGCAGTCTTTATGCACTTGTGGCGATCGGCTTCTCACTGATTTATGGTGTAATCCGTTTGGTCAACTTTGCCCATGGCGACCTACTCATGATCGGTGCCTTTATGACCTTCGGCTTAGTGGCAAGTGATGTCGTGCCATGGGCCGCAATCCCGCTTCTCGTCCTCGCGGGAGGCTTTGCAGCTGGCGGGCTTATCGAGAGAATAGCTTTCCGCTCCATCAGTGGCGCACCTATGATCACCGGGTTTATTGTCACGCTTTCTGCCTCTGTCGCGATCCAGAACCTGGCACTGATTTTTCTGGGCTCGCAACCGCGTAACTTCAACTTTCCTGAGGTATTTCGTATGCGCCTTCCGCTTGGAGGCGCAGATGTCGCATTGATTGATCTCGTTATTCCGGCGGTCACTCTGTTATGTGCGCTTGGACTTACAACATTTATCCGCAAGACCAGAGTGGGAATTGC
This sequence comes from Sulfitobacter sp. DSM 110093, assembly GCF_022788715.1. Taxonomy (NCBI): domain Bacteria; kingdom Pseudomonadati; phylum Pseudomonadota; class Alphaproteobacteria; order Rhodobacterales; family Roseobacteraceae; genus Sulfitobacter; species Sulfitobacter sp. DSM 110093. The sequence goes on along the minus strand of NZ_CP085169.1, from coordinate 192,534 downwards.
GATCCGTGCGGTGGCGGAAAACCCCTTTGCCGCACAGCTTATGGGGATCTCAATCGGCCGTTTGGTCTTTCTTGTTTTTGGGCTCGGCGGAGCCTTGGCCGCCCTAGCAGGTCTTTTCTGGAGCGGAAAATATGGCCAGATCAATCCCTTGATGGGGTTCCTGCCGGGTTTGAAGGCCTTTTTGGCCACGATTATCGGGGGTGTCGGGTCCTTGCCTGGTGCAATCGTTGGCGGCTATATCCTCGGCTTTTCTGAAATTGCCTTTGTGGGGTTTCTGCCACCTGAGTATTCAGGGTATCGCGATGCCTTCGTTTTTGGGCTCCTCATCCTGATCCTTTTGGTCCGCCCTCAAGGGTTGTTTGGTGAAGCAGAGCAGGAACGGGCATGAGACAGCTGCAAATCACACCTTGGCAGGCTTTCTTCGTGCTCGTTGTGGCTATGGCCATCCTGGTTCTGGCTGTTGATGCTTCTGGCAATGGCTACTTCCAGACGTTTACAGCCCTTATGCTCATTCAGGTGATGTTAGCGGTTAGCTTAACGATGACGAACGGCTTTACTGGTATGTTTAGTCTTGGTCACCCTGCTTTTATGACCATTGGGGCCTATGTCGCGATCCTGTTTACCTACCCAGTGGGCCGCAAAGGGTTTGCGATGCCCGCTTTGCCCGAAGCTGTCGCCCAGATCCATTTATCCCTCCCCGTAGCAGCTCTGGTTGGAGGCTTGGTTGCTGCGTTGATGGGGTGGATCATTGGACGTCTCGTTGTACATCTTCAAACCCATTATCTTGCGGTGGCCACGCTGGGCTTGATCATCGTTGTTCAGACCTTCGCTCTCAATCTGGATGGTTTCACCCGTGGTGGTCGCGGCATCACGGGCATTCCGCGGGAGGCGACGCTTGCATTGATCGGTTTTTTTACCGTTTTGGTGATCGTGCTGTGCTGGCGGATTAAACACGCTTCAATAGGGCGAGCGATGCTCGCTGTACGGGAAAACGAAATGGCTGCTCGTTGCTTTGGCATCAAAGCCATTCGGATAAAAGTAATGGCCTTTGTCTTAGGAGCAGGCATTGCTGGTTTCTGTGGGGCTCTTTTGCCGCATGTCGTTTCTGTCATGTCACCGAAGTCCTTCGGTCTGATATTGGCTTTCAATCTCATTGCGATCATCGTGGTCGGTGGGCAAGGGTCGATCATCGGGGCGATTTTTGCTGCCGTCTTGATCACCTTCGGCAGTGAATCTTTGCGTCAGGTAGAGGAAGCGACTGGGGTTTACGGCGTGACACAGGTGATCGTGGCCGTGGCGCTGATTGCTTTCCTATTGGTGCGGCCCAAGGGTCTCTTTGGTTTGAAAGAACCATTTGTGCGGACGTCATGACGATGCTTCTTGAAGCCGAAAAAACCGCGCTGCTGTTGATTGATGTGCAAGACTACGTTCTTGATCCGATCAATCACCCGCCGCGTCCGTCTTTTTATGACCGCATCGCCCATGTTGTGTGGCCAAGCTTGTCAAAGCTCTTGCCAACCGCGCGCGATAGCGGCGTTGAGGTGTGTTACACGGTCATGGAAAACCTTACTCGGGATGGTCGTGACCGCAGTCTTGATTACAAGCTTTCTGGTTTCAACATTCCTAAAGGTTCTCAAGGTGGGCAGGTTTCGTCCCGCTTTTCTCCTCAAAGTGACGATATCGTGTGGAAGAAGTCCTCGGCTTGCCTCTTTCATTCGACCAATTTTGACTACGTCATGCGTAATATGGGTATATCGACCATCCTATGTACGGGCTTTCTGACAGACCAATGTGTTGAGCAAACAATGAAAGTCGGGGCGGCTCTGGGGTATCGTATGATATGTATTGAAGACGCTTGTGCTACGGATACTAAAGAACGACATGCATCTGCCTTGCAGCGAATTTCACTCTCTGGTGAGGTCGCATCTAGCCAAACGGTCCGCTCAGCGTTTGTGTTTTAACGCTGCGGCTCAAAGCTAGATCATTACATCACCCCCATTGGGATTGAAGGTTGTACCTACGTAAAAAGCAGCTTGCTCAGTGGCCAATAACAATGCTGTCGGGGTAATCTCTTCGACGCGACCTTGCCGTCCGATCATGAGGTCATTTTGTTTTCTTGCGGCCCATTCGGGAGGCAGCCTCATGTCAGTATCCAGTGGCCCAGGACAAATTGCATTAACCGCGATACCATCCTTTGTCACCTCATGGGCCAGTGCTTTTGTAAGGCCAATTACCCCGGCCTTGGCTGCCGCATAATGGGTCATTCCATAGCCGCCCTTGTGAGCCAGCTGCGAGCTGATGTTGATGATCCGGCCATAGCCGCGCGCCCGCATCGCAGGCAGCACAGCACGGGTGCAAAGGAATACGCTCTTTAAGTTGATCCGGAGCATTTCATCCCATGTTTCGGTGGTCATTCCATCCATTGCTGCGACCGTGATGATCCCGGCGTTATTGACCAGGATATCCGGAGGACCAAGCACGTGAGCCGCTTCAGCCATTGCGGCATTGAGGGCAACCTCCTCCCCTACATCGACTTCAATGGCGACACTGCGCCGGCCAAGTTTTTTGATATCTTTGGCGACATTTGCACTGCTTCGCGCATTGCGATCAAAGATTGCAACATCGGCTCCTTCGCGGGCATAAAGTAACGCGATACCGCGTCCCAGACCTGTGCCTGCACCGGTAACGAAGGCAATACGATTGTCTAGTTGTCCCATAGGTGTGCTCCTTCGCACTCTGCGTGCGAGATTGATGATATCGTATATTTATGAGTATCTTAGAGTTGCAGCTGGCTGTTTCAAATATGTAAGTCCGGTTAAGAGGGGGTAAATACCCGTGGCCATGGGTATGACTTCGGCTGCTAAATAGTAGAATGCTACAGAAGCCTAAGAGGCGTTGCAAAAGAAGGATGCGGAATGGGCCAGAAGAACCAATTCCCCGCCGGCAGAAAGCTTGGACGGGTCCTGGTTACGGGTGCTGGCGGCTTTCTCGGGGCGGCAGTGGTAAGCGCACTCAGGACAAGAGGCGTAGATGTTGTGGCCACAGACGTGGGCTCAGTAGTATGCCAACGCAGTGATATCATGCAGTGCGAAGTGACAAACAGTGAGCAAGTCGACTTGGTTGTAAGGCAAGGAGAGTTCGATACGATCCTGCATTGTGGCGCCGTATCAGGTCCAATGGTAATGCCCGAGCGGCCCTTGGATATATGGAAAATCAATGCTGGAGGCACCGCCTCTGTTCTTGAGGCAGCCCGCCGCCATAGAGTGGGACGTGTCATCATATGCTCCACCAGTGAAGTATACGGTGAACTGTCAGGTTCTGTCGACGAAGCCTCTCAGCTTGCCACTCATACAATCTACGGTGCCAGCAAGGTAGCAGGCGAGCAAGCGATGCTGGGCTACGTCAAAGAGCATGGAGTAGATGCTGTCGCATTGCGGCTGTCATGGATATATGGGCCGGGGCGACAAACGCCTACGACGCTTGAGAAATTGGCGCGCGCAGCGCATTCAGATCACAGGTTTGAACTGCTTACGCCTGCGAACGCATATACTCATTACCTCCATATTACGGATGCTGTGGATGGCCTTTTGCGTGCCGCGGAAGCAAAAGCGCCTCGCTCAAAGATACTTAATATTACGGCTGGACCTGCAATCGAGATGTCAGATGTCGCAGAGATAGTTATGCAGATTCAGCCAGGCATAGCGGTCACCTGTGCACCTTCTACTCAAAGCGGACGGGGGATTTCAGAATTGCGCAATCAGCGGGCTTTTGAGGAAATTGGGTTTGCCCCAAAAATTTCCCTCGAAAGCGGTTTGAAACAACTGTTTCAGCACTTTCTCTCAGTTAAATAACCGGGCTCTTCTTTTGTGATGCAAACGCAGAGGATTTGAAGGTCAAAACTCTCAAACCGAGTGCTTATGCGGCCGTTCAGCACTCGACGGGGGAACTTCCTAGGTGCTTTGGGGTTCATTGAACAATACCTCATGCGGCCAGAAGGGCTAGTCGCAGTGTTTGCAAGTTAGGGATTTACTATGTTCGCTCACCTCAAAACCCTTGCCTTGGCGGCCGGCGTTAGCACGCTCGCGCTGAGCACAGCTGTTCTTGGCTCAGAGGACGTTCGCATTTCCAAGATTGATGTGGAATCTTCTGTCGCTTCAATGGCGGACAGCAATGCACTGACCTTTTACCCTGATCTAGAGGAAGACTTGAGGTCTGAGATTGCTCAACGTGTCCCATTGAGCAGTGACGGCGCAGACCCGCAAATAAGGGTCGATATTCGTAAGATCGCATTGAACGGATCAGTGATGCTTCCAGAAACTCGAGAATTCAATGAGTTAGAGGGTGTTGTTGATGTAACGAGCCCCACCGGGGAAAGCTCTGGACTGAGCTTTGCAGTCAATATTTCTGCCTATAGTGGTGACGCAGTCGCTCCAGAAGGCTATGTAAATGTGCCGCCTTCGGAGACAGATTTTTATGTTGCGATGGTTTCAACTTTTGCGGATGTTGTTGCTGAAGGCCTCAAAAACGTGAATACCTCCGGGAACAAAGTTGATCCCTAAATCCAGTTATTTCTTCTGTCGCAGCCCAGTTTTCAAAGACAGAAGGAAAAGGCGCGGGTCTTCCCACCGGATCCGCGCCACCATGCCTTTTTTGACAAGGTAGGCCGCCGCAATTTTGCCGAGCGATGGGGAGGAAGCGGCACGACATATGGCATCATAGCTATTCTTTTCCTGTAATTCGTAAGCAGCATGGAACATTGCGTCGCAGCTTCATCAGGTTGTTGCCGTAATGACGTTTGATCGAAAAGTCTTCTAGAAGTTAGACCTTGCCTGCAGCTTCGGGGCTGGCATATTTAAAATATGCCCTACGTGTTTCAAAGTGTCGGATTTGTCGGAATTTTTGCTATATTTTCCGACAAATCCGACAAGTCCGTGCCACTTCGCTCAAGCATATGACGTATTGAGGGGTCTGCTCCGGCTCAGTGCAAAATCCTACGTTAAGGAATATTTTTCCCTGACGCTGACACCCTTTGCGGAATTTACATTGAGACACGAACTGAGATGCACGACTTCGCTATCTGAGAGCCTATTTTACATCCGTTTCACAAACCTGCGTTTGTGGAAGCCGCCATTCGCTGCGCTGCGCATGAAATCACTCAGTGCGGACAAAGCAGCCATTTGCACACATGCGGCGAACGGCTGCTGCCAGAGCTTCGATTGTACAACGGGCGATAGCTATAGAAGATTTATGCCGCCAGCTTCTCATTTTTCATTCTTAATGAATGCTGCGTCTGCGACCGGCGTGAAACCCGGGCCTGTGATCTGAGGTGTTTAGTCTTCAGGTCGAGCTGCAATCCCGAGAGCGGCACCTGCGACCGGCGTGAAACCCTGACCCTTGGCCTGAGCTTTCTTCTCTTCAGTTTGCGAATGCGTAACGTCAATCGTAGCGCGTGCGGGGGCTTCGGGCGATGATTCTGGCGCGCCGGAATGGACCGCTCCGACAGCAATGATTGCACCCAAGCCGAGTGCCAAAGGACCAGCTGGCTCTGCTGAAGCTGATGTCGCAGTGATTGCACAGAACATGATTGCTGTGTTGCGAAGGGTGCGAAGCATAATATTTCCTTTAAGAACTATGTAAATGAAGCCAAAGCATTTGACCCTTTGAATAAGCCCAAGCCCCTGAAGATATGCCATTTCAACTATTTGTTATCGGATAACAGGGTGCAACCCACTTATCCGATAACTAGAAGGAAGGTGTGATGCGGCTGTGTACAGCCACACCTTCCGATGTTGGGGGGGTACTCAATTTTGAGCCTTTCCGAGGCCAGCTTTTCTTTCAGCGTTACTTCGCCATTCGAGATGAAAACGAGCTTCCAGACACGCGTATTGACCGCTTGAACGTAGAAGCTTGATCGAACTTCCCACAGCCGTTCAAGAGTGCGTAGGCCATGGTCTTTTCTTCTGACCAACCGGAGCAAGTGCTGAATCTTTGGGCGCACGCTTAGGTTTAAAAACTTTTTGTTGAGTTAACCTCTAGGTTGCCTATGGTCAATTCGTTACAAGTTAACTATCTCCTCTCATATAGAGGTGACTACATGAAGATTTTACGATTATATATCGCTGGAGTCGTGGCTTTTTTGTCTGTGCTGCTTTTTGTGGGGTACGCCATATAAGGCCTATGACGCACGCTCCTTCGGCTATCTAAGGCGAGGTCGGCGGTCCAATTTTGCCTTGAGGATGCTCCGGTGACCCACTTCGAGATTATCTGTAGCCCGCTGAGCCAGGCAGTCGTGGTGGAAGGCAATCGCTTCGAAATACAGATTTATCGTGGGGAAGATACCCAATGGTCCCTCGAAATAGTCAATGCCAAAGGGACCAGCTTTGTTTGGGATGAACTGTTTCCAACGGAGGAGGACGCGCTTGGCGCGGCATTAAAAGACTTTGAGAACAGCCCTATTAAGAATTTTCTTTCCTGATGATATACACTGTAAGTTGTGCTGGTAACTGTGGGCCAAATATACGTCTAAATGGCATCCGAAAAACGTTACCCTTCAGGCATGCTTCTCCGTCAACCGAGGGGTTCATTTCGTGACCAGCGCTTCACTATATCGAGATAGATGGTCTATTTGCCGCCCACTCGGTCTCGGCGAAGGCGGGTGTGTGTAATCGCGCTCAGCATCTAATATTCTAGGGTTACTAGGGCAATGTATCTGCTCTTCACGATATGCCTGATTTAACATCGGCCTGTTGAGAAGTTCTCACAGTTCAGTTGCAAGATGGCCCAAACAATCGCCAGCTTCCACCAAAGCATGTGTACGGATGCAAATCGCGACGCCACCAGCTTGAAAATGAACTGGTACTGGATCGTCCCAAGGCGCATCAATATTATGGATTAGGCCCGCGATCGCTCCCGCCTCTACAGTTTCACCCAGAACGTATTGAGGTTCAAAGAAACCTGCACGATCAGCAAATGCATAGAGCCCGGGAGCGTCCATCACAAACTTTCGGCTTTGGGGGGCTGGGGGCAAGTCTACTTTCAAGACACCAAGATGGGAGAGTACTCCGCGAATACCGCGTTCCACCATTGCCAAACCGCCAAGATTAACACTCGCTCCACCACCAAATTCGCCCGTGAGAAATTCGACGCCATTTTGATGGGCATGGTTTCCCATGACCCGATCTTCTCCACTTAAGGCTCTGATCGAGTCGAAGTAGATTACCTTCTCTGCGCCGAATGCCTGAACCAAGTCTTCAGTTCGGTCTGTTGCTGCTGAATCGTCCCAGCGGGGCGCGAGCAGCGTGGGAACGTATTGTAGCGAGCTGCCACCAGCGTGTAGGTCGATCATGTAGTCTGCGCGAGGAAGCAATTCGCTTACTACATAGTGGGCAATCATTTCGGTTGCGGTGCCATCAGGGCGACCTGGAAAGGTGCGATTCAGGTTAATATCGTCAATCGGAGACGTGCGTGTCCCTGCCGCAAAGGCCGGTTGGTTCAACATGGGTACAACAATGATGCGGCCGGCAACTTGCTTAGCCTCAACCTCACGGACCAAGCGTGTAAGCGCGATAGGCCCCTCATATTCATCACCATGTACACCTCCAGTAAGTAAGACTGTCGGCCCTTCGCCGTTCTTAATCGTAGCAATAGGAATTGGGATGTGCCCATAGGCTGAACGATGTACGGAATTTGGCAACTTCAAGTGCCCGACATGGCGCCCATCTTTATCCAAATCGATGCTCGTGCTGATCATAGTTTGTTTAATGGCCATCCGGTCGCTCCTTTAATCTCACGGCTTGGTCTAATTCGCAGGGGGCGTCGCCGGTCCTACCGGTTTGCCCATGGCGTTTGACTGCTGCTTTGGCTCTATAAAAACATCTGTGCGATGATCGCTGACCCAAGGAAGGTCCCGATCATTACCAACAGTGCCACGATTAAGATTTTCCATCCTGACCGTTTGGCGATTGCCACCTCATGTTCGGCGATTGCCAGTCCTGCATAGGCGACGCAGGGTGTACCCAGTGCAATAAAGTTCACATCGTTCGTCCATCTGAGCACAAAATCTGCCGTTGGCATGCCGGGCAGGCAAACGAGAATGGCCAATAACGAAATCCACGCCACAGCAGGTAGTCGCAATGGTACGAACCTAGCAATTAAAAGCCCCACTAATGAGATGGCTACGAGCAACAGAATACCGATAGCCGCGCCAAGCGGCGGCATACCCGGACCGATCACATTGCCAATCCAGCAGATTACTCCAACCACAGACAGAATGAAGATATTTTGTTTAAAGTTGAGGTACGGCTCGTCTGCCGGTGGCTGCGTGTCGTCAGATATCGCGGTCATGGCCGTACCCTTTTTAAGATTGGATAAAGAATGTTGCACAGCGGCAGTGCCACAAAGATGCACACATAAAGTCCGGTGGCGTAGGTCATTAGGTTGCTGGCGCCGGCAAGAGCGGCCAACTCGTCCGCGCGGTCGGGAAATAATTCTGTCAACGACCCCGTACAGGCTAGCATCATGCTTCCCGAACCAACGCCACAGGCCATGGCAAGAGCTGCAGGATCAAACAATCCGAGCGAGCCGAAGAGAGAGGCAAGGATGGCGAAGATGAAGGTGCCCACAAGCGTGCCAACGACGTAAACCCCTAGAACGCCGGTGCCTTCGGCACTTTTGAGGCCGTACTTCTCAGCGATCACGCCGATGTTGGGTTCGCGCGCAACCGAGAAACAAGCTCCAATTGCTTCACGCCCCATTCCAAGCATGATCACAGCAAGCGGCAAGGCAAGGACGACCGTCCCCAAGTTCCCGATCTCCTGCAGGATGAGAGCTGGCCCGGCCTCGTAGATGGTATTCATAGCTGGCCCGATAATCGTTCCAAACTTTGCCATGAACGGCAGGATAGAGATCAAAATAATAGAAGAAGCTGCTTTCTGCTGGCGTGGCGTTGTCCATGATGCCGCCCACTTAATAATCTGCGGGTTGAGCAAGAGCCCAAGGATGAAACTATAAAACAATGGAAGTAGCAGGATCGAACCTATCCCGATGGGGATCTGTATGATGCCGACCAGCTCCGCAAGAATGGTAATAACGGCAACGCCAACATGCAGGCGCCAATCTGTCAGGGCATGCCACGAAATCGCAGTGCGCGCCTTGGGCGCAGCTTCGTTAGGATAGGGCAATTTAAGTGTCCTCTTTTGTCCGATCTTGCACGGCACGATGCCTTGCGATCGCTTCGATCTCGACCCGCGCCCCTAATGGGAGTTCAGCAACGCCCACGCAGGACCGTGCTGGGGCATGAGACTCGAATTCTTCTTGGTAGACGGCATTCACCTCAGAATAGTCGGCCATATCTGTGATAAAGATTGTTGTCTTAATCACGTCGGAAAGATCGCAACCTGCGCTTCGCAGAACCTTACGGAGGTTCGTTAGGGCGTGCCGTGCTTCTTGAGCGGCGCTACCTTTGCGAAGCGTGCCGTTCACGTCCAGAGCCACATTCCCAGAGACGAATACGAGGTCGCCATAAACTGCGGCGTGAGAGTATGGGCCAACTGCAGGGGCCACGCCCTGCCCGCTTACGGTTTTGATTTCTAAGTCCACCTCAACCCCCTAATATTTCTTGATATCGCTCAATTGAGATATTTGATCCGCAAGCAAGGATCGCGACTTTCTTACCCTCACATTTGTCTCGGAGCGGCCCGCAGATTGCCGCAAGAGTGGCGGCGCATGCTGGTTCAGCGATCAACCTCAGAGTGCTGTAATAAAGCCGCATGGCATCGCGCAGGGCATTGTCGGAGACGCGTATGATCGCGTCGACATTCTCTTTTGTGATGCCGAAGGAATATGCCATCGCATATGGGGAGCCCAAACTGTCAGCAATTGTAGCCACAGAAGCGAGCTTGGCGGGTTTCCCGCTTTCAAAGCTGCGCGCCATACTGTCCGCCCCTTCAGGCTCAACGCCAAAAATCAGAGCATTCGGGCGCGCTTTGCGAATGACTGCGGACATGCCGCTGATCAATCCGCCCCCACCGACGGGAATAACATAGATATCGGCGTCACCGACATCTTCTAGCATCTCTAGTCCACAGCTACCTGCGCCTAAAGTCATGTGTTTAGCATCGAAAGGATGCATAATAGTGCGGCCCTCGCGGCTCTCGAGCGCCTGCATCAGTTCAAAGGCGGCGGCTATATCGGGAACTAAAGTTACTGTTGCGCCAAGTTTGCGGCAGCTTTCGATACGTAAAGGGTCGGCAGTCTCAGGCATAATGATTGAAGCGTCGACGCCTTCAGCTTGCGCGGCCCAAGACACGGCCATTGCGTGATTTCCACCACTGGCCGCCACTACACCGGCCGCTCGTTGCTCCTGGGAGAGGCCCATAATTCCGAGAATTGCACCGCGTGCCTTGAAGGATCCAGCTTGTTGGAAAAGTTCAAGCTTTGCCTTTACGCTTGCGTTCGGTGGCAGATGTGCCTGTAGCGTATCTTGCGCCAATAACAAGCTCGGCGTTCGAACCACGCGGCCCATCAGCGCCTCGTGGGCGGCTTGGAGCTCGTCCATAGGTGGGGAATACATCCTGGCTCTCCTATGCTGCCATCTTCGCAGCGGAGACTGGCTCCTTAAAGGCTCCCAGCATATAGATAATGATGCATAAAGTTATGCATTTATGTTGTAAGGGCGTAGCGGGCGACTACCTCTTTAGCGATGCGAAGTAACTTCTTTACTGCGGGCGTGTGCGCCAGATTGCGGCTGAAACTAGCTGTACAGTCAAACGACAAGATAGGATCAAGGGGTTTGACCACCACACCATTTTTCCTCCAGAGATCAGCGGAAAATGGGTCAATTAAGCCGATGCCAAGCCCTCTGAGTACCATGGAGTATGCATTTGCTGAGCTTTGTGTTGAAACACGCGCACGCGTCGTTACCCCATGCTCAAGAAGGTACTCCTCCTGCTTTTGGAAGAGGTCGAGCTCGTCTTCAGCAAGTGAAATAACAGGTTCTCCAACAAGGTCTTTCACGTGAATGCGTGCTTGGCCCGATAGAGGGTGTTCTGGTGGCAACGCGCAAACAAAAGGAATTCGACCCAGTTGAACTTGCTCGATCCCAGGTTGATCCCCTAGCCGGTAACCAAACCCGATATGAGTTTTGACATCTCGGATCTTACGAAAATAGCCCGTTATACCGCGGGACTCGACATGAAGACGGGAAGCGCCGTCTTGAGCCAGAAACCGTTCAGAGATTTCAGGAACAATGGTCATCGCCAGAACAGAAATCGATACGATGCGTATTTCCTCGCTGAGCATGCCTCCGAGACGCGAAGTTCCAGCTCGCAATCTCGCATGTGCTTCAAAAAAGTCATCCGTAAGGGCATGAAATTCTAAGGCGCGTGTTGTCGCACTCACCCGCCCCTTTCGCCGTGTGAAAAGAGCAAACCCTAGACTTTCTTCCAACTCTGTCAGCATGCGCGTCACAGTTGATTGGCTTACTCCCATGGAGTGTGCTGCGGCCGACAATGTTCCATGGAGTATAGCTGCGCGGAAGGCCGTCAAATGCTTGATATCAAGCCCTCTATAATTCTCTATATTTTGCATACCGAACCTCAAATTATTCGTTCTCGCATAATGGATTTCGGCGCCAAGGGCTGCATAGAAACCTAAAAAATTGGGGGCTGTTGCATGCATCAACCGCGCGATGCTTCGCGAAGATTGCAGTGAAAGCTCTTATTTTCGCGATCCTCTATCCAGAGAGGCACTCACCTCCACATCGGCGGATTTAGAGAATAGCTTTCTTCGGCACTGCCGACATTAGTATGGTACGTCTTTTACTCCGAGACGTCAGGGAACGTTCAAACCACGCAGCCACCTCCGGTCTCACGCCTTGTCCAATAGGGTCTATCTCTACGATGGTCATTGGGCAGTCTGCGCCTAACTGTGACGTAAGCCGTTTGCGAAGCTCTGCTTCATCTGCGTCTATTTCCACGCCCCAGAGGTCGCGAGCAATCAAAACCGCTTTAAGCGCATTCATGACTTTCGCCCCATCCTTCGCGGTTGGGAAAGCCATGGTGTCATATGAAACCAGAAATGCGGGCAATGGCTCTCCCTTCTAACACAGAAATTGTACAGTGATCTTGCGGCAGCTCTTCAATCGGAGCAAGCGTAAGATTGTTTCTCCACGGCCTCAACAGAAGCGTATTTTACTACAGGGTCGTGCAGTGTGTGTCGTAGCGCTGGAACCGCGCTTATCCTCCTAGCATCAGGGTCACTGGAAATAAGGCTGAGCTTCGAGAAGGTTGGATGTTTGGCTTCGTCCCCGGGGGCAGCAACAGGAGCAAAGAACGAGAAGGCGCCAACAACAATTTTTTGACGAGAACTATCGGCGCCTTCTCTAAGCAACCCAAACCTAAAGCCGGTGAGCCGGTTCAGACTGCCTTGCTAACAGGTGATTTATTCCGGTTGGAGAGTCAAGACAGACCTCCGCTCAGGTAAGGCGATAAGACGCTCCGCGATCGGATAGAGCGGCACAGCTTACTTGAACTCGGCCTTGCCAAGCAAACCGCATTGAAGATGCCTCTGTCGTTCCATCAGACGAAAAACATGTTTCCTACTATAAGGCTTTAAACGCCTAGTCGGAGTAGCTGAGGCGCATCGCCAGTGCTCCGCAACCTTGGGGGTGCCGATGCGGCCGGTTTTGAGGGTTTCATTTCCATGTGCCATTTGCGCATTCATTTGAGTCGAGCAGCCGCCTGCTCTGGCAACCAGGTAACGATTTCAGGAAATGCGACAAAGAGGATCAGGACAACCACCTGAATAAGGAAAAACGGGATCACACCACGGTAAACCTGACCAATGCCAATCCCATCGGGCAACACCCCCTTGAGATAGAATAGCGTGTAGCCGAAGGGCGGGGTGATGTAGGCCATTTGGGCGGTCACCATAAACAGCACGCCAAACCAAAGTGGATCAAACCCCAGTGTTTTAATGATTGGCACGAATACTGGAACGCACAGCAGAATGATGCCGATCTCGTCCAGAAAAAGCCCCAAGAATATCAGAACTAAAAGCATTGCCAGCAAAACCACATAGCGAGAGGAATCTAAGCTTTCGACAAAGCTCAAGACGCTGTCCGCGCCCCCAGTCGCCACAAACACTGAGATGAATGCCTTGGCGCCCAACGTGATCCACAAAATCATCGCCGTGACGCGCAACGTGTCTGTCGCCGCCGCATTGAGGCTCGACAGCTCAAGGCGGCCAGAGAAGATTGCAGAAAGCAGCGCGCCGAGAACGCCGACCGCGGCAGCTTCGGTAGGCGTCGCAATCCCTGCATAGATTGAGCCTAGAACAGACAGGATCACGAGCGCAGGCAAGGCCAGATGCCTCAGAGAAGCAACCTTTTGAGAGAGCGGTATGGTGGTTTCATCCACCGGCTTAGGCGCGAGCTTGGGGTTCAAAGCTACGCGCACCCAAATGTAGCTGCAATATCCCACCGCAAGGACAAGACCAGGTATAATCCCTGCAATGAACATCTGACCAATCGAGATCTGTGCTGTGATCGCATAGACGATCGTAACCACTGATGGTGGGATCAAAATGCCCAATGTACCGCCTGCGCAGATCGCCCCCAACGCCAATGGAGGGTGGTATCCGCGCGACAGCATGGAGGGCAGCGCAAGAATGCCCATCGCGGCAACCGCTGCACCGACAACGCCCGTCATTGCAGCCATGATTGTGCAGATGACCACGGTTCCAATCGCCAAGCCACCTGACACCCCCCCGAACCATGTTTCCATCGCAGTATAAAGATCATCAATGATCCGGGATTTCTGCAATATCGCCGCCATCAAGACGTAAAGCGGGATCGCCATGAGTGCTTCTGACGTCATTGTCTCAAAGGTATTAAGCACCGTGACGATCAGCGCACTGGGCCCCCATAAAGTAGCGGTCGCCAGAAAAGCGATGGCACCTAACACGAAGGCAAGCCCCGCGCCGCTGAGCATCAGTACGATGAGCGAGGCAAACATCCCGAACAGGACAAGACTGCTTTCCATCAGGTGGTCCTCACTTTCAGAGCGAAGACCACTTCGGCAAGTGACTGCAAGATGAGCAGTAACCCTGCCAGAGGGAGAACCATCTTGGCGGGCCAGACTACGGGGTTCCATGCGGAGTAACTGGTCTCACCATATTCGAACGCCTGCCATGCTAGCGGCAAGCTGAACCGTACCAAGATCAAGCCGAAAAGAAGCGCCAGCAAAGCGGCCGCAACCGCGAGGATCGTGCGCAGTCTGCCCCGTGCTGCAGCCGAGAGAATATCGACCGCCACATGCCCTCCGATGTGAAGTAAATAGGGCCCGCCAAGAAGGAAAAATGGACCGAACAGCAAAGTGGCCAGCTCAGGCCCCCAACTGGTCGGGCTATGAAACGAATAGCGGGAGATGACTTCGAAAAGCATGAGTGCTGCAATGACATAGACCAGCCATTTGGTGGTCTCAAATGTCCAGCGATTGAACGTGGTAATAGCTTGAGCCGCGCGAAGCATTGGCACCTCCCTGTGTTACAAAAACGGCCCGATGCTCGCTGGCTCGGGCCGTTCTGTGGCTTGTTTAGGGGGACTAGAGGAGTCGGAGATCCGAGAGAAGCTGTTTTTGGCTTTCCATCATTTCCGTTGCGAGGGCATCGCCGTTGGTCGCTTTCTCCCAAGAGGCCACAGCTTTGCTGCGCGCCTCAGCAACATCTGCGGGATCGAGGGTGATGATCTCGACACCGGCTTCCTCAAACTTCGCAAGGTATTCGGCGTTGTCCACGATGATGTTCTGACGCAGCGCCCCAGACACTTCGCGCGCGGCTACAGCTAGGGCAGCCCGTTGCTGATCATCCAATTGACCATAGGCCGCCGTATTGGCCACATAGCAAGTCGCGGTGGATGGCTGGTGGATACCCGGTAGGATGAGGTATTTTGCGACCTCGTGAAGGCCCTCTTCGTAGTTTGCTTTGATGTCGCCGCGGTCGGCAAGATCAATGAGGCCCTTATCGAGGGCGGAATAGACTTCGGACGTGGGCAGCGGAGAGACAGCAACGCCAAAATCTGCCATTACGGCAGCAGCCAGACCAACAAAACGACCTTTAAGGCCTTCCATATCCGCCATCTTGCGAATTTCGACTTTCGAATGTAGCGGCTCTTCGCCGTAAACCGTCGGGGCTACATAAGTAAGGCCGGCAGGGGCATAGGATTGGGCTGCAAGCTCCATGCCGCCGCGTTCGTAAAACCATGCTTCGTATTGATCCGCTTCGGGGAACCCGAAGGGCACAGTGGAAGAGAACCCATGCGCCGGAATCTTGCCGGCGGTATAACCGTCAAAGGTTTTCATCAACTGGAATGCGCCACCGCGTACGGCATCGAAAGACTGCGCGGCCGGTACAATCTGGCCGCCCGCAAAAGGCGTGATATCGAGGCTTCCGCCGGTCAGTTCGCGCACCCGGTCGCAGAACTTTTCTTCATAAAGCATTGGTGTGGTGCCGCCGCCCCAAAGGGCCTGCATCCGCCACTCAATTTTACCTTGAGCGCGGACTGAGCTTGCCGCGACAATTGCCGGAGCAGCCAAACCTGCCGCCGCGGCACCGCGCATGAAATGCCGGCGCGTGGCGCTTTTGTTGAAACTATTTGTCATTGGTTATCCTCCCTAGAAACCTGAATGCTGTGTGTCGTCTTAAAGTTCAGACAATACTCTCTTTGCCGCCTGGACGCTGACATGCCCCTCCCCCGCGATGGCCTTAGCTACCGCTTCAATCTGCGATCCTGTGGCGCCTGCGAGAATGGCGATATTGCGCGCGTGCAGCGCCATATGCCCCTTTTGAATGCCCTCTGTCGCCAGCGCACGCAGGGCGGCCATGTTTTGCGCCAGCCCTACTGCGACGGTGACTTCTGCAAGCTCTTGCGCCGTCTCGACGTTCAGTACGCGCAATGCCGCTTGTGCCGCCGGATGCGTTTTGGTTGCTCCCCCAACCAGACCGAGCGCCATAGGCATCTCAATCGTACCGGTGAGTGTGCCATCCTGACCACGTTCCCACGTAGTTAACGAAGTATAGCTGCCCTTGCGCGCGGCCCAAGCATGGGCTCCCGCCTCAATCGCTCGCCAGTCGTTGCCGGTGGCCACAACCACAGGGTCGATCCCGTTCATGATGCCCTTGTTATGGGTTGCTGCGCGGTAAGGATCAATCTGCGCCAGTGCATAAGCCTCGATCATGCCAGTGATCACTTCTCGCCCGTCCATTGCTTTTGTGGTCATGGCTTCGGGCGTTAAGGTGACATGCGCTCGCGCTAAGCGACGATCAGCCAGATTGGACAAGATACGCAGGCGGGTATGCCCACCGGCAATTTCAGCGACGCGTGGCGCGATTGTTTCTGCCATCGAGTTAACGGCGTTTGCCCCCATCGCATCGCGCACATCGACTAGAATATGGAGCACTGCCATGGGCCCGACAGCTGTGTTTTCAAACACATGAACTTCGATCCCAATGCAGCCGCCGCCCAGCGATACCAGAACCTCATCGCGCGCATTACACATCTCGCGCAGTTCGGTTTCTGCAGCAAGCAGCCGATGACGGGCTCCGCTTGGGTCCGTCAGGCCTGCCACTTGTATCTGCGCGCGCATCACCGGCTGGTCGGAGGATGTGTGAAAGCCGCCGCAGCCACGAGCAATTTTGGCCATATAGGAGGCTGCAGCCACCACAGAGGGCTCTTCAACTACCATCGGGATCAGGTAGTCCTTGTCATTAATCGTAAAGTTGGAGGCGACGCCAAGCGGAAGCTCAAACTTCCCTATCACATTCTCAATCATCCCGTTTGCAAGCGACATTGGCAAGACATCACGCCCTGCTAGTGCGGCCTGATCGGTATCGGCGAGGCCGACTGCCTTTGCTAGTAGGTCCAGCCGCGCCTCTGGCTCAAGATTGCGCAGGTTTTCGAGCCGTGAATTGATCTGCACTGTGGTGCCGTCAGCCATTTAGAATATCCCCCCTTATTCAGAGCGAAGCATATGCAGAACTGGGAGAAGCTTTATAGGGACAATTGTGGAAAACAGCTGCGCACTGTACTGGTACTAAAGAGGGTACAGTAAGGGTTCCGTGGTGAACAAAATCGATACTATCGTACAAATCCTTACCGATCGCATCGCTAATGACGATCTAAAGGCAGGAGAGCGTCTCCCTTCTATCCGAGCGGCAGCGCAGGATCACTCCGTGTCCAAGAACACTATAGTCGAGGCGTATGATAGGCTGGTCGCGCGCGGGCTTATCGCAGCTCGACAAGGGGCTGGCTTTACCGTGGCAAGCCAACATCAAACCTTGCGAGAAGACGAGGCGCCGCGTCATCTGATCGAAGCGGTAGACAGTATCTCGCTGCTGCGCGCGCAGCTTGACCAGAACTACGCAGTTCGGGTCGGTGATGGTCGCCCACCCGCCTCGTGGATGGCTGGCATTCCCATGCGCCAATTGCCGGATCAGGATAGCGACACGTCGGGATACGGTTCCCACATGGGGTATCAGCCGCTACGTTCCTTAATTGCAGCGCATCACTACGCCGATGGTATTGCGCTTGATGCGAACCAGATTGTCACGACATTTGGCGCAAACCACGGCCTGGACCTGATTGTGCGACGCTATCTAAAGGCAGGCGACACAGTCTTGGTTGATGACCCCGGGTACTACCCTTTATTTGCGAAATTACGGCTCGCTCAAGTGAGCTATATCGGGGTGCCGCGCGGTGCTGACGGACCGGACCTGGAGCAATTGCGTAATTTGGCTGCCCAGCATCGGCCCAAACTTTTTTTCACGCAGTCCCTTGCTCAGAACCCGACGGGCACTTCAATGAGCCTAATGACAGCTCATGGAGTTTTGAAGCTGGCTGAATCATCGGGGTTCATGGTCGTAGATGACGACCCCTTCATCGATCTGCCAGACCCGAAAGGGGTAAGGCTTGCGGCGCTTGATGGCTTTGACCGGGTGATCTTCGTCGGCACATTTTCTAAGACACTCTCTGCTTCATTCCGAACCGGCTATATCGCGGCCCCGCGTGGCATTGCCGAAGAACTTGCTGAACTGAAGATGATCACAACCGTCAACTCATCACGCATGTCAGAAATGATTATTGCTGAGGCGATCCGAAGCCGCCGCTATGCCCGTCATCTCAACAGACTGGCAGGAAGATTGCAGGACGCGTCGGAGAAGTTAAAAAATGATTTGGCCGATCTGAATTTGCGGTGCAAGTTTGACCCAGGACAGGGCTATTACGCTTGGCTGGAATTGCCCGAGGGGGTGAGCGATACTGAACTCGCCCGCAAGGCCGCAACAGAGGATATTTTCCTAGCCCCCTCTACTTTCTTCTCAGCGCAGGAAAACAGTGGGAATGCCGGCATTAGGCTCAACATCACTCGCACTAGCGATCCTCGGTTTTTGCGCTTCTTAGCAAAGCAGATTGGTCAGTAGCCCTCAAAGTGCTCGAGGTAATACCCCAATGCCCTTCTTCTCTTCGCTGAAACGGCTTTTCTTCATGTCCTAAGACACTACCAACCCACCTCAGACTATAGGTTTCCTGCTCATCCACCAAGAACGCGCTATCAAGTATATAGTGTGACGCAAACGACGACTGCGGCGATCAGGCTGTATCCAATCATATGGAAAAGATCGGTTTTTGAGTGATGTGTCATTTTTTGCTCCAATCCTGCTCTATGCTCGTGATTGTTGACCAGCAATGGGGCAATAAGGGGCCGCCTATAAGGCTTAAGTGTGGGCCCGGTCGATTTTTTGTACCTCATTGAGCCGGCAACTGAAGTCTGTGTTATCCTCGCAGCGGACGCAGCAGGGCTGAACTCTTTAGAATTATGTTCAAGAGAAGCCCAATGCTGACGCCAAGCCCTATCCCTGCCAAGTCTGCGAAGAAATCTGTGAGTTCGCCGGATCGTCCGATATAGGGTTGGATTACCTCAATCAGAGCACCGTAGGTGACAGCCGCAACCATCACTTGGAAGAGAGCCTTTGGATAGAAGGCAGCGCAAGGCAACGTTAGCGCCATGAATGCGATAATGTGATGGATTTTGTCGGTGCCCGGGATGGCTTGAGGTGTGTTTAAGGGCATCAACGTCAACGCCGCGATGCCAGCGGCCAGACCGGCAGTTAACCAAATTGCAATCAATCGGCGCTGCTTAACGCTCAGCGGCGTTGATTGAGGTTTGGGTCTGTCTCTCATCTTGGTGTTTTCAGCTCAAAATTTTGGAAAGCAAGGCGCATAGATACCCCACTGGCCTAAAGGCGACCGACATGGTGAATGTGCGCTGCGGGCGTGCCTACCATAGCTCAATAACACGAACGATCCCCGATCATTTGAGACGGCATAATACCGCAGGGTACCCGTTCTGCGCATTCTGCCCCTCCGAACAACAGCCTTGCCTCAGGCCTCGCTTACATGAGGGTGGATTTAATCAATAATAAAATAACAATGATATTATATAGTTGCGAGCTTCAGTTGAAGCAGATTGAGAGGTGCCCTCCCCCAAGTTTGACGCGCCATCTGAACGTTGAGGACCCGTTATCGCTTAGATGGGACGGCTGCAGAAAATCTTCCGCCCACTCCTTAAGCGGCCCTTGCAGTCCCCTCGAGATCTGTTTTGGGCCACTCAATAAGTTCAGGATCTAAACGAGCTGGAATCTAACAGTACGATTGCTCATTTGAGCGGATATGGTGTCAAAGGATGGCTTTGCTCCAAGGGCACCCAGCTTGACGCTGGCGCTCTTGCGCAGGTATCTAGCCTTTGCGTCTTTACGCATGGCCAAGCGGTACTTATAGGTAAGACTTACCCACTTAAAGCTCGAGGTCTGCCATGATCCGCACCGTTCTCATCAGCAAGTATATTCACATCCAAGGCCAATTTGTCCGGGCTTTGTCCTGCGGAAACATTGTGGTTTCCGTCGGAAATAAAGAGTTTGAAGGACGCCCCCTTTCGGCGCTGCCTAAGTCGTCCTCACATGAAATGCTTGCAGTCTCCTAACATGCCAATGTGAGCACAGGGCCGCATCTCACCAGTGGTGCGGTCATAGTGCATTGGTGGTTCTTTGCCGGGCGTTGAGCCGCAAGCAGAGAGAAGCAGGAAAGGTATCAAGATAAGTCGTTTCATGGGGGCAATCTCAGATTGATTGTGCGGCCATACAGCCGTCACTTAAGTTTATGGATCTAGCCCTTAGCGCCTTGGCCGCGGGCGTAAACGTCTTCGTAGCGGATGATATCGTCTTCACCCACATAACTTCCTGTCTGCACTTCAATGAGTACCATGGGAATCTTTCCGGGGTTTTCCATACGGTGGACCGTGCCGAGGGGAATGTAGACTGACTGGTTTTCGCTTACGAGCTGCACATCCTCTCCGATCGTAACTTTTGCGGTACCTTCGACAACGATCCAATGCTCAGAGCGATGATGATGGCTTTGCAGTGAGAGCGCCGCGCCTGGGTGCACTACAATACGTTTGACTTGAAAGCGCGATCCCGAGACCAAGCTTTCGAACCACCCCCATGGCCGATAGTCGCGAGGCAGAGTTTCGGCTTGTGCGGCGCCTTTCTTCTTGAGAGCCGCCACGGCCTCTTTAACATCCTGCGCACGATCTTTGTGGGCGACCAGCACTGCATCAGGCATGGCAACTGCGATGATATCTTGCAAGCCAATGCCGACAAGGTGCTGGCGTGGGTCTTCTGCACGCAGCAGTGTATCATGACAATCGATGGCCGTCGCAGAGTTGGAAGTTACCACTCCGGCTTCATCTGGCCCGGATTCGCGCCAGACAGCATCCCAGCCTCCTAAATCTGACCACGCCCCCGAGTAGGGCATAACACTGAGGTTATCTGCTTTTTCCATCACGGCATAATCGATGGAAATGTTGTCAACTTGGGCCCAGGCATCTGGCGCCAGCCGCGTAAAGCCTAGATCTTTCTCCGCCTCTTCCAGGGCGGTACGCACTTGCATCAACATCTCGGGCGCATGGGTTTCGAAAGCCGCAATGATCGCCTTTACGGAAAAGAGGAAGATACCCGCATTCCACAAATGCTGACCATCGGCGAGCATAGCCTCTGCAGTAGGTTTGTCTGGCTTTTCGACGAAGCGCTTTAATGGCTGAGGTGTAGCATCCAGCTCTTCTGCCAATGCGCCGTTGATCTCCAGCCAGCCATAGCCAGTCTCTGCGCGGTCAGGGTGTATACCGAAGGTGACCAGCTGGCCTGCTTGTGCCGCAGGTGTAGCGGCTTGCACCGCGCTGCGGAATGCCTCCGCATCTGGGATAACATGGTCTGAGGGAGCGACAAGCATCAGTGCTTCTGGAGCGCGCTCTGCCAGACTCAAAGCTGCGGCCAGAATTGCCGGCGCAGTATTTTTGCCTTCTGGCTCGATTAAAATCTCCGCGGGGGAAATCTCTACTGCCGCAAGCTGCTCAGTTACCACAAAGCGGAAGTCTGATCCCGTTAATAGTACTGGCGGGGCAAAGCCCTGCCCTATCATGCGTTCTGCCGAGCTTTGAAATAAGCTGTATGCCCCCATCAGCTTCGCAAACTGTTTTGGATAGCTTTTGCGGGACAGCGGCCAAAGCCGGGTGCCAGAACCGCCGCACAGCAAAATAGGGTGCACGATGTGTGTCATCTATCGTTCCTCGGTAAATACTATCTGTAACAATAGCACCCTGCCCTTCTAGAAGCCACAAGCCAAGCTCAGCTTTGGCTTGGAATTTTGGTTGGAGACGGGGTTAGGCGGCTTCCACGCGCAGCGAGCGTGGTGACTGGGTCTAATGATTTTATTGTATAAATTCAATCTCAACTGCTTTGGCGTGCGCTTATAATGTCATGGATTGGTATCAAGCAGAACCTGCGCAGCTGGTCTCATTGACGGGGCATATTATCAAGCGCTACACATTTGTTCTGACGGACAATACAGCCACATTTTTAGAAAAACCCATATGTTAAATAGGATATCCAATATATTGGCGCGATCAAAGCGGCGCCGTCGAACCGCTATGGTTATCTCTATATTTTTATGGACGATAGCGCTTAGTACAATTTTAGTTGATTGTTTTGTTGGATAGGAAAATCGGCGGTTCTCGCCAAACTCAAGAAGGCTATGTCGCGGACCGTATTTTGGCTTCGATCAATCTGATCCAAATAGATCGCGGGTAAAAATTTAATCCATGACGTCTTCAAGATCGCGCGTTCGGCGGTTTGCGAGTATGATGTCGCAGTCTTTTTTAGATTTAGAAAGATCACGCTCCACCTGTGATCCGACAAAATCCTCATCCTGCATTTCAGGCTCATAGACGATTACCTCAATGCTCTTGGCTTTGATCCGCTTCATCACGCCTTGGATTGAACTTTGCCGAAAATTGCCTGAGCCGGACTTCATGACCAAACGGCAAACGCCAACACGGCGTGGTTTTTGAGCGAGTATCTGTTCGGCAATAAAATCCTTGCGCGTGCGGTTAGCGTCAACGATGGTGCGGAGCTATTTTGCGGTACCTCAGAGCAGTTCGCCAAGAGTTGTTTGCTGTCTTTAGGCAAGCAATAGCCACCATAACCAAAGGAAGGGTTGTGATGCGTGGGGCGGGCAGATTTTTCAGTCCTCAACGATGAGAGTGGGATACTAAGGAATTAAACGCGAGACAATCATCGCTGCAGCTTCTTCCGCGGTGATTTCTGTCGTGTCGATGCGAAGCTCCGGGGCTTCTGGATGCTCATAAGGTGAGTCGATGCCTGTGAAGTTCTTCAATTCTCCCGCCCGCGCCTTGGCATAAAGCCCTTTGACATCACGTTGCTCGGCCACTTCAAGTGGTGTGTCGACGAAAACTTCAATGAACTCACCGGGTTGCATAATGCTGCGCACCATGTCGCGTTCCGACCGGAACGGTGAGATGAACGCCGTGATCACAATCAGTCCGGCATCGGTCATCAGTTTCGCAACTTCGCCAATACGGCGGATGTTCTCAACGCGGTCGGCTTCGGTAAAGCCAAGGTCCTTATTCAAGCCATGACGCACATTGTCGCCGTCCAGCAAGAAGGTGTGGCGGTTCATGCGCGCCAACTGCTTTTCAACCATATTGGCAATTGTGGACTTTCCCGAACCAGAAAGCCCTGTCAGCCAAAGCACGGCAGGTTTTTGGTGCTTCATTGAAGCATGGTGTTCACGCCCGATGTCGGTCGCCTGCCAGTGGATATTCTGGGCGCGACGCAGGGCAAAGTGGATCATACCAGCCGCAACCGTCTGGTGGGTGATCTTGTCGATCAAGATAAAGCCACCCAGATCGCGGTTTTCGGCATAGCTGGAAAATGGAATTTCACGGTCGGTTGTGATGTTGGTCACACCAATTGCGTTCAGGTCCAACGACTTGGCCGCAAGGTGTTCTTGGGTGTTGACGTTGATCTCGTATTTCGGGGCCTGCGCTGTGGCCGATACGGTTTGGGTTCCTATCTTCAACCAATAGGCGCGTCCGGCGACCAGTTCGGCCTCGTCCATCCATACCAGTTTGGCTTCGAACTGGTCAGCCACCTCAAGTGGCGACTGTGCGGCGACAATGACCTGACCGCGAGAACAATCGATCTCATCGGCCAGGGTCAGCGTAACGGATTCGCCCGCGACAGCCTCTTCGCGATCGCCTTCCAGACTGACGATGCGCGCGATGGTCGATGTCTTGCCCGACGGCAACACGCGCACTGGATCGCCCGGTTTCACGGTGCCGCCTGCAATCAAACCGGCAAAGCCGCGGAAATCCAGATTGGGCCGGTTGACCCATTGAACGGGCATACGGAACGGCCCGTGCTGGTCGCGGTCGTCCTTGACCTCGACCGTTTCAAGATAGGGCAGTAGGGGGCTGCCAGTAAACCAGCCAGTATTTTCGCTTTGGCTGGTGATGTTGTCGCCCTTGAACCCGGAGATAGGTATTGCGGTGAAGGCCTCAATTCCGATGCTGTCAGCGAAGGCGCGGTATTCGGAAACGATGCGGTTAAAGGTGGCCTCGTCGTAATCCACGAGGTCCATTTTGTTGACGGCCAGCACGATATTGCGGATGCCCAGCAGGTGTACCAGGTGGCTATGTCGGCGGGTCTGGGTCAGGATACCCTTGCGCGCGTCGATTAGGATAACCGCCAGGTCGGCGGTCGAGGCACCGGTGACCATGTTGCGGGTATACTGCTCGTGGCCGGGGGTGTCGGCGACGATGAACTTGCGCTTTTCGGTTGCGAAAAAGCGATAGGCGACGTCGATGGTGATGCCTTGCTCGCGTTCGGCAGCGAGGCCGTCGACCAGCAGCGCAAAGTCGATATCTTGCCCTTGGGTGCCAACACGTTCGCTGTCGGCCTTAAGCGCTGCAAGCTGATCTTCGAAGATCATTTTGCTATCATACAGCAGCCGCCCGATCAGCGTGGATTTGCCATCGTCAACAGAGCCGCAGGTGATAAAGCGCAGCATCGTCTTGTGTTGGTGCATCTGCAGATAGGCATCAATGTTCTCGGAAACGAGGGAGTCTGGTTTATAAAAGGTGTCTGTGGTGGTCATTGGATGGATACCTGAATGCTTGAACTGGGTTGGGGAATGCGAAGCGGTTAGAAGTAGCCTTCCTGCTTCTTCTTCTCCATCGAAGCGGTCTGGTCGTGGTCGATGGCGCGCCCCTGACGTTCCGAGGTGGTGGTCAGTAGCATTTCTTGGATAACTTCAGGCAAGGTTGTCGCGGTGCTTTCGATCGCACCCGTCAGTGGATAGCAGCCCAAGGTGCGGAACCGGATTGATCGCATCTGCGGTGTTTCGCCATCCCTGAGTGGGAAGCGGTCGTCATCCACCATCAGGATCATTCCATCACGCTCTACAGTTGGGCGGGAGGCTGACATATACAGCGGAACAATTTCGATATTTTCAAGGTGGATATACTGCCAAATGTCCAATTCCGTCCAATTCGAGATTGGGAAGACACGCACACTTTCGCCCTTAGCCTTCTGAGCGTTGTATAAGCGCCAAAGCTCTGGGCGCTGATTTTTCGGGTCCCAGCGGTGGTTGGCCGAGCGGAAAGAGAATACTCGCTCCTTGGCGCGTGATTTTTCCTCGTCGCGACGGGCCCCGCCAAAGGCTACGTCAAAGCCGTGCTTGTCGAGCGCCTGTTTCAGACCTTCGGTCTTCCACATATCTGTATGTAGGGAGCCATGATCAAACGGGTTAATGCACTTTTCCAGTGCTTCGGGGTTCTGATGGACCAGCAGTTTCATGCCCGCATCTTGCGCCGCCTTGTTGCGCAACGCGTACATATCGCGGAACTTCCACGTTGTGTCGACGTGCAGCAACGGAAACGGAGGGGATGCCGGATAGAATGCTTTTTTGGCCAGATGCAGCATGACGGCGCTGTCCTTGCCGACGCTGTACAGCATGACGGGGTTTTCTGACTCGGCGGCAACCTCGCGCAGGATGTGAATGCTTTCCGCCTCTAGGCGCTGCAAATGGGTCAATGTCTTGGTCGTCATAAGCGCCTCTTTCAGAACTTCGTTGCCAGTGACCTAGTCTTGCTTCCCACTCAAAACCTCCCCCATATGGGGGGCAAAGTGACAAGGTGAGGCCCCATGCCCAGCGAATCCGAGATTTTGACAGCGCTTTTCGCGGCTGCCATGGGTGACAGCGAAGGTAATTCGTCGACATTCTGGCTGGATTTCCTTGATCTGTTGGCACAGAGCAGCCACGCCGAGAGCGCGATGCTGCAAATCCAATGGCGGAGTGGGTCGCCTGTGCTCTGGCAGGTGGGTGCCAACTGGAGTGCGCCGGACCTAGCAACGATAGTGCGTATGCGGGCCGGACGGGTTTATTCCACGACCGATCTGCCTGCTGCAGCGATATCCGGTTCTGATGCGCCCGGCCGCGCCGTGCGGGCGCTGAAGGTGATAATCGGGCAGGAGGGAGTGGCACTGTTAATGCTGCAACGCGAGGGGGCGGATTTTCGAGCGACGGACGCGTCGCGATTATCTTCTTTGGTTCCTTACATTGGCCCCGCCCTGAAAGGGTGGAAGGAACTTGAGCAAAGCCGCAGCATCGCAGCGTTGGACCGTCATATATGTCGCGCTCTAGGCGCGGGTTGGATCATTTTCTCGCAATCTGGAAAGGTGCAGCAGATGGCTCCTGGGATGGCCGATCGGCTAGCGACGGCGGCAGGTGTGTACTTGCGCGCTGACAGAAGGTTGTTCGCACCCGATGACAACGCTGCAGAAGCGCTGCGTCGGGGCATAGCGGCAGCCACACTGCACGAAGGAGAGGCGCAATTCGTCGAACTGTCACGCAGACCTGTGGTGCAAATGGTCATCCGTGCAGAATCTTTGGCAGGTGAGCCGGTGCTTGTGGGACGCCTGCGCCAAAGTTTAGCCACGCGCGACATTCCTGAGGCCCAACTTGCCAGTCGCTTTGGCCTCAGCCGCAGTGAGGCGCGTTTGGCGGCCCATCTTTGTGACGGGTTCAGCTTGCGTGACGCCGGGCAAGCTCTTGGCTGGACGCTAGAGACGACCCGGAGCTGCTCCAAGCAGATCTATGCCAAAACTGGAGCCAACGGACAAACGGCCGTTTTGCGTCGGATACTTCTTGATATCGTTTGGGTTGCCCAAATGGATTGATCTCGGCATGCTCGGCTTTCAATGCTGGCGTGACCGAGCAGCAACTGAGCCGCGTGAAGATTGCTGGTCTGCAGGTAGATGGCTTGGTGCAACCTCAGCAAATGTCACGCTGTCGCCTCGCATTCACTTGTTGTTGGGTGCGGTCACACAAGTCGGATTTTTTTGTTCTCAGCCTTTCGCACTCGGCCCGCGGATATGAACATTCTCTACCGAATGATGTCACCTTCCCAAAGATATTTAGCTGTCTACGTCGAACAGAGAGGACGGAGGGGTGTTGTGCAATGCAGTTAACATTCCTGAAAGACGTGCCCCGGTGCGAGTGTAGGACCGCGCTGCACACCATTCGGCGCCCCGTTTTTGCACATCTTCAATAGCACTGTTCGGAATGCCGTTAGGCCCTGAACGCAAGCCCTTTAACCAGCTTTCGATTCCCATTGCCATATCGGTAACTGAACGGCCCGGCAGGGTCAGAGTGATGTCTGCAACGTCGGAAAAAATCTCCAAGGGCGTAACCGCCACCGGACGCCCGCTTGCCAGTCCGTAGCGCACAGCGCCTGAGGCCGACTCCGCGCTGGATTGATAGGGAAATACGATGAGATCACAATCTTGAAGGGCTGCCATAGCCACTGCGTCGCTCGTAAACTCAGTATTGATTTGAACCGCGTCTTCTATCTGGTGATAGGCTACACGGTCCTGTGCGAGATCAATTTCGGCCCGTGAAACGGGTTGGGGGTATTCGGCATTGATCATACGTAGTGCTACATTATGGCCCCGCCTGCGCAATACGGCAATGGTATCAATGAGATCAACCAAGCCTTTCCCTGGGAGGAAGAAGCCATAGGTGCCCAGTACAATCGGTCCTTTACGCGCAGGCAAAGCTGCTGCTTTCGCGGGTACCAAAATGCCATGAGGCACCAAGGTCACATTTTCTGCAACACCCATCTCTCGCAGTCGGGACATATCCGCCGATGTATGTACTAACAGGCGGTCGCACCCCCGAAGCGCTGAAGTGATTTGCCGCAATTGGCGATCTGCAGGCGCGCGCGCATCATTGCTGCCATGAAGCATGACCACCACTCGGCGGCCCGCGGCGCGCTGTGCATCCAAAAAGGCGCCCAGCTGAGACATGTCGAAAAACGCGTAGTTGAACTGCACCACGAGAACATCAAGGTTCGCCGCATTGATCTGAGCTGTAAGACGGTCGAGACCACCTTGCCCTTCACTCCAGCATCGGACCACTGGGTGCGGCAGGCTCTCATCAGGCTGGGCAGTGTTGTCACTATCAGAAGCCAAGACAAGAATATCATCATTAGGCATGTGATCGAGCAGGTGCTCTGAATATGTCGCAATCCCGCAGCGGGTGTTGAATGTACTGATCCAACCAATGCGGGGCGGCGTTATTGGTTTAGCGGCAGCATGTTTGACAGCCGCAATACTGCGTTGTGCAACAGCATCCCAAGTAAACCGTCCAAGCAACCAGTCGCGCGCCTCTTGCTGCTGCGCAGAGGTGGGTAAATCGGCGTCCGCAGCTTCGTTTAGCGCGTTGATTAAATCCGGCAGTTTTGGCTCTGCCCAAAGACTGTCGCCGGCTCCCAGATGACTATCTGCTTGCACCAAATCATAGTCGATGAAGCGGAGGAGCGGGCAGCCCTCAAAGACTGTCTGGCCACTCCACCCGGTGGTGATTACCCTGCACCCTGCCATCAAGCCCTCTGCGACAGGAAGGCCAAAGCCCTCTGCACGGCTCGGCAATACGGCGACATGAGCGGCGGTCATAAGAGCAGACATCTCTATGGCAGACATATCCTCTGAGATCAGATGGACCTGTGATAACCCCGGTTTGGAGGCAATCTGTGCCGCAATGTCGTTGTGTGGATTATCAAAGGTTTTAATGATCAGAGCTACATCTTCGCGATCTCCAAAGGCCTGTGACCAAGCTTTGAGCAGAACATCAGCACCTTTGCGTGGAAAGCAAGAAGAGACATGGATGAACACCCGTTTGGCGTTCTTAATCCGAGGCGGCAAAATGGGAGCCCGCTCAGGAGCTACATTGAGCGGCAAGTGGTCTACGCCATTTCCGACCACATAAGCTGGCACACGCACACCGTTATCGATCATTACCCTTTGCACATGCGCAGAGGTTACAGTCATGAGCCGTAAGTGTGCGTTAAAGTGATCAACGTAATCTACGGGAAGTCCAGTTTCTTCCCATGCGTAGCAATGAAGTCCGCCGACAATCGGTTTTTTACTCGAGCCTTTAGGCAAGTCCTCGACACGAGGAGGGTACATATTGCGGGTGATGACGGTTGCACCATCGCTGGAGCGTCTAAACATAGCGGCAAGATCGGGCTCAGCTTTGAGAAACTCTACACTCGGATCAAAGGCCCCCGGTCCTTCAGCCGAGATTAAGGACACGTCTTGTCCGGCCCGATCTAATGCGCGGGCCAACTCTCGATTAACCAAAGCCAAAGAATAAGAGCTGTCAAAAGGCCCTTCCAACTGCCAACTGAGGGGGCCTTGAGGAAGGGTCATGGAAGACATCAATGGCGCGGAGGTCGGGCGGCGGCTCTTCAGTCGCGCCGGGCGCAGCCTTTTGGGTCCCTTTAGCCAAGCGGCAAAATTGCGCAACTTACGCGATCTTTGCATAAACTTGGTTTTTTTGAGACGGTGCAGAAGGACTATATCTGCTTGCATCGCGCTTGTCTGATTGCGCAGCTGGTGCAACTGATCATCCAATATTCTGATCTGTTCGGCCTGCTGTTTCTGTCTGTCATCATACGTTTGGGCAAGGTCTTCACTCGAGGCACCAATGTTCAAGGAGAGCGGCTGAGCGAGGGCTTGTGTTGCCGCCTCGTTCCCCGGCTTTTGACCTATAACAGCGTAATCGGGAGCGGCCCCATAGAGCACGTCTTTCAAACCTGGGGGCTCAGCCCCCTGTGGCCCATTCAGTCTGAAGCGACTTACCGGTGCAAGCCCATGGTACCCAAAGAGGAATTTTAACACTTCCGGCGGGATTGGGCTTTGATGTGTCGCATCATTGTGGAACGTTAGAGTCGCCACGCCAATCGCTTCTGGATTGGGGGTTTCAATGATCAAAATGCCGCCGGGTGCAAGTGCCCGAACCGACCCTTCCAAAAGAGTAAGCAACATATCCTGAGGGATATGCTCGGCAAGATGGAACGCCGAGATGACGGCTTGGCTATTGTCGGGTAATGTGGACAATGTCTCGAGCGCGTCGGCGCAGATTACTTCTAGACCGAGATCGCGGGCCTCCAGCAACATCCCTTGGTCCAGATCAACACCGCATGCGTCAAACCCCCAGCTTCCTAAAGCTTCCAGCCACTCGCCCCGCCCGCAGCCCATATCAAAGGCCGCTTGCGGCATCTCTGAGAGTTCCCGTAACGGCTGCACAAAGGGCGCATAAAAGCCTAAGCGGGCGATAATTTCTTCACGTGGTCCTCGGAAGGCCGCTTCAAAATCACGATAGAAAAGGTCCCGGTCCATATTTGCCCTCAACTCTGGCTTTATTTTACCCTATCCAGCCGCAGGAGGGCCTTAGGCACTGCTTGCTAAGAGGCAGGCAGTCTGCCAATAGAGCCACCATTCTATCCTAGCCATGGCATTTGCACATATGACAAAAATAGTTGTCGATGTAACTGAGCTGCGTAACTATATTTCTAAACACGCGCAACTGAGCGGCATCCAGCGGGTTATGGTAATGCTGATTGAAGCGTTGGCAGCTCATTACCCTCCCGATGACCTCTGGCTTGGATATTGCGGGAATGATGCGAGCGACTACCGCGTTCTACCTTATCGCGTGTTGGCTCCAGAGGGAGCCGCCGATCTGCAAAAGCTCGCCCATGTGCTTGACGTTGCCCCGACAAATACGCAACGCCCTTCGCTTGAAGGCTACGCGCAAAAACCTGCTAAACGCCTTATCCATACGCTCTTGCGCGACCTTAATGCCAAAGCAGGAAATGCAGATCATTTCCGCAAACGGAACCTGACGATAGAAGAATGGCAAGCGTCAAGCCCGCGGCGGGCCTCCCACACGCCAGCCTTCGAAACCCAAGCTGCTTCAAAGGTATGCGCTCCGGGTGACTGGGTGATCCTCTTGGATGCCGGCTGGCTTGATCCAAGCTGGAATGTTGCGGAAAATTGGCGCGACGACTTGCGTGAAAAAGGCGTTAAAATCGCCTTAATGGTGCACGACCTGATCCAGATGCAGAACCCCGAGTACATCTCGGGGACGGACCCGATGCGGTTTTATAAATGGCTCCTGAGCACCTTGAAGAACACCGATCTATATCTGGCCAACTCTCAGGCGACCGCAAAAGATTTTCGCGCATTTCTAACAAGCCACGAAGCAGAGCGGGAAGTTGCTGTTCTGCCGTTGGCACAAGAGGCCCTGCCCCGGCCGTCCACTTCTGCGGCAGGGACCGACACGCTTATACCCGCCCCCTATGATGTCTTGGCGACCAGCTGGAATCTGGATGAAAACATTCGCGCCTTGCTTAAATGGCCGTTTGTTCTTTGCGTTGGTACAATGGAAGCACGCAAAAACCTTTGGGCCTTAGCGCAGGTCTGGGATCAGTTGCGCGATGATCCAGGTGTCCGCCTGCCTAAGTTGGTGTTCGCAGGCCGCAGGGGGTGGCTAAACGCTGATTTCGATGCGCTGATGCAAGCCACCGGGCGTTTGGGGGGCTGGGTAGAGATCTGCGAGAGTCCCACAGATCTGGAACTGGATTTCCTCTATCGCCACTGCTTGTTCACTGCCACACCCAGTTTCTACGAGGGCTGGGGTTTGCCGATCGGTGAAGGGCTCAGCTACGGCAAAACCGGGGTCGTCTCCCAAACATCATCAATGCCAGAGGTTGGTGGCGACATGGTGGAATATTGCGATCCACATGATCTCTTTTCCATCAAAACGGCCTGCCTCAGACTTATTGCCGATCCGGATCACCGCGCCTCTTTGGAGGCCAAAATTGCTAAGGCATCCATGCGGAGCTGGGATGATGTGGGGCGCGATCTTCTAAAGCTGATTGCTTAACGCAACGATGGCCTCAGTCGAGAGGCCTAGGCGCTTTGCTTCATTGCAAGCGATCTCTAGGAGAAGCCCCGCCCCTGCGGCGGTCAGCGGTCTGGCGGGCAGTTGAGGGATACACTTTATCCTCACTCTCTTATAGAGAGCCCGTACTTGTCAGAAAACGCAACTTTCATGCCCATGATCAGGTTATCCAAAATGTTCCGGAAGAATGGCCGACGCCCCTTATTTACCGATCAGGATAAGAAGAATATTTCGTGGTTCTGGCATGGCTACTTCAAGCAGAAGACGCCCTGGCTTGGCCTCGTAATGGGGATGATCCTGATACAAGGGGTGGCCTATCAGCAATTCATTCGACTGACCGAGGATGGCTTGCGCGTTATCTTTGACAATGGCTCGATTGGAGGCTTGGTCGGTGTCTGCGCCATGGTTATGGGTATCTTTTCGGTAAGAGCGCTGATGTCATACACCGTGCCCCGCTTATCGACTTGGTTGGCAAGTGATGCGGTCTACAAAGTGCGCCGTGATCTAATTGACCACATGATGACCCTCGATTTGGCATATTTTGAGCGCACTAAATCCGGTGAGATCATCTTGCGCTTGGTCAATCAGGCCCAGGACCTTAGTGGCTTTATCGGACAAACCACAGTCAATGCAGCGCGCGATGCCGTCACGGTGGTTATTGTCTCGGGTTATCTGACTTGGAAAAACCCTCTGCTGTTTCTCCTAGTCATCCTTGTCATGCCCACAGTGACCATTCTTGTGCGCCACATTTCACACGGCGTCAAAGAAGTGCAGGCAAGCGCTGAGAATGCCATGGGCGACTACATGTCTGGCATTGAAGAGATGAGCAATGGCATGCGCACGGTTAAGATTTCCAACCAAGAGCCCGTGGAACGGATGCGCCTTAACAAGGCCACGACGGAAATCCGACGCCTAACAATTCGCCTGCAGGCAGTACAAGCTCTGATGAGCCCCTCGGTCGATATTCTAGCGGCCATCATTTACGTTTTGATCATTGGTGTGGGTGGCTACATGGCGCTCAACCCTGGCTTTGATATGGATGGTGCATCCATTATCGCCTTCATGGTCGGCATGGCGCTGATATTCGATCCCGCGCGCCGCATGACCAGTTTCTTTGTGAGCCTGCAGGCAAGCTTGATCATCTTGGACAGCCTGCAAGCGCTTTATCGCGAGCGGCCAACGATCACCAATGCGCCTGATGCGAAAGAAACCTTCGATCCCCGTGCCGACATCGTTTTGGAAGATGTCTCTTTCTCTTACAAAGAAGACCAACCTCTCTTCGAAGGGGTGAACATGACCTTTGAAGGTGGCAAGATCACTGCAATCGTTGGGGCCACAGGATCGGGGAAAACGACTGTACTGAGCCTGATTGCACGTCTTTATGACGTCAGCAAAGGTGCGGTTAAGATCGGAGAGGATTGCGTCGATCAACTGCGCATTGATAAGCTGCGGCAGTCGTTCTCTGTGGTGGCTCAAGACATCGTTATTTTCAACAACTCGATCTACGAAAATATTCGCTATGTGCGACCAGAAGCAACCGAAGAAGAGATTTGGCGCGCCGCTGAACTGGTGGGTATCGACACATTGATGCGAAGCCGAGGGGATGCCCCCTTGGGGCCGAAAGGCTCACAGCTATCAGGGGGGCAAAAACAACGTATTGCTCTCGCGCGCGCCTTCCTGCGCTCCGCGCCCATTTTGCTGCTCGATGAAGCCACCTCGGCCCTTGATCAGCGCACAGAAGAAAAAGTCCGCGGCGCTATCGATACATTGGCAGTGGATAAGACCACCATCATCGTCGCGCATAGGCTGTCCACCGTTACTCATGCCGATGTGATCTATGTGCTGGATGAAGGGACCGTCGTAGAAAAGGGCTCTCATAGCGAACTGATGGCGCTTGATGGGCTCTACGCCGCTATGTTTACCGCTCAGCGCAATAGCTATGGTTGACGTCGTTTTCTTGGGTAAAGGCATTTAGCTATAGCGCGCAAAACCCTCCAGAAGCTCCGAGCCCGAAAACCATATGCGAGAGTTAGCAGCTAAATCACAAAGGCGAACAACGGTGGCCCCGACTTACTTCTTCGACGTATCTGACATCCTAAGTTATGTACGCACGGAATCTTCAATTTCGGGGATCCAACGGGTGTCCCTCGCTTTGATTAAGCGCATCGCGGAGCAAGCTGGCCCCGAGAACATCATGATCTCATTTTGGACGCCTGATAACCATTACATCGCACTGCCAGCTTCCCACCTTACAGATATGCCCGATTTTGATACTGATCGGCTTAGTCATATGTTCTTTGGGTCTAAAGCGCGCCTTATGGAGCAAACAGCCCCGACGCTTGGGCGGTATCGCTTGAGACCATTAAAGTACTGGGTTTACTCACTTGTTCGACATTTCAAAGCCGCGATTGGCGACGAAGCACATTTCTCTAAAAAGGGAAGCTCCATTGCGGAATGGAAGAGCTATCATGCAGGCAGACGCAATCATACGGTAACTCCGCTCCCACCACAGCCGAAGGGGCAACTGGTGGACGATTTGGCACGGCCTGGCGACCAAGTTGTTGTCTTGGGTGCTGTGTTCGGCTTAAGCAAGCTGGCAAAAGAGCTAGAGCGCCTGAAGAATGATAAGCAGGTTGATGTCACCATCTTTGTACACGATCTCATCCCTATTCTCGCTCAGGAATACATGCATGGGGGCTTCTCCCACAAATTTGACAGCTGGCTGAAAAGTTCCACCAATTATTGCACAAACTACGTGGCCAACTCTTGCCATACCCGCGGCGACCTCCAAAGTTATCTCGAAGAGCAAGGCACACCGAAGCCGGTGAAAGTGGTGCCGTTGGCTCAGCAGTTCCATCGACCCGAGAAGGCCGAAGGAGGTGCCCTCAGCGATCAGGCCCGCCAAATACTCGATCACCCATTTGTATTGGTTGTTGGCACCTTAGAGGACCGTAAAAACCTACTGCGGCTGGCCATAGCTTGGCAACATCTGTGCGCAGATGAAACCATCACCACACCAAGGCTGATCTTTGCAGGAAAACAGAACTGGCAGAGCCCAGACTTCACCGACTTCATAAGGCGAACGAAAAGCCTTGATGGCATGATCGAGATTGTTAACCGGCCATCTGATATAGAACTCGCAGCCCTTTATAATGGCTGCCTTTTCACCGCTATGGTCAGCCTCTATGAGGGGTGGGGACTCCCTATCGGGGAGAGCCTCTCTATGGGAAAAACTGCGGTCGTGGCAAAGTCTACCTCGATGCCAGAAGTGGGCGGAGACCTGGTAGAGTATTGCGACCCTCTGAATGTGGAGAGCATTGCGACAGCCTGTAAGGCACTGATTGTCGATGCGACACGTCGCAAAGCTCTCGAGCAGCATATCGCGCGGGCAAAGCTTCGGACATGGGATGATGTCGCTGAAGAATTCATGCAGGCACTCCGGTGACCTAACCTCGAAAGGATATGCCATGCCTTCAGCTGAACGAATGACCATCACGCTGCCATCCGACATGGCCGAGACGCTGCGCCAAACCGTGGCCGGTGGCGAGTATGCTTCAACCAGTGAGATTGTCCGTGAGGCGCTACGCGACTGGACCCGCAGCCGTGATGCCGAGCTGCGCGATCTTGAGGCTCTGCGGAGTGCCATCAAGGCCGGGCTGGACAGCGGGCTAGGTATTCCAGCCGGTCAGGTATTTGCCGAGCTGCGCGCGCGTTACACCGACAAGTCCTGATCGTGGCAAAGCTAGTTGTCTTGCCCGCCGCGCAGACAGGCCGCATCGACATTGGAACCTCTCACGCGCGCCGTAAAATCGCCCAAAACTGTGGTAAGTTTTCCTGAGTAAAAGCACAGAAAGAGGTTGGCAATGCGAATGCAGAAAATATCGGGATCAGCCTTTGCGGCATTTTTGCTTACTCTGCCGAGCTTTGGTTTCGCGCAGGCCATTTTGACGATCACAACTCCAGAGCAATCAGCATCCTTCACCTTGGAAGAGCTGCTAGAGATGCCTCAGACGACCGTGGTCACAAAAAACGACTACGTCGATCACCCCGCAGCGTTTCAAGGGCCGCTTCTCCGCGCCATTTTGGAAACCTTTGAAATCGACCGCCATGCTGATCTGAACATGATCGCACTTAACGATTTCAACTCGACTGTGCCAGCTGCAGATGCCTTTGACTACGATGTCATACTGGCGGTGCTACGCGATGGCGAAGGTATGACGGTGCGCAACAAGGGACCAATTTGGGTCATTTACCCAATGGACGAACACCCTGAACTTCGGGACGATGCTTACAATAATCGGTTAGTTTGGCAGCTTAAAGAAATCTCTGTCGAGTGAAGAAAAAAAACAGAATCATCCGAACGGCACTCCTCGTATTGTTCGTAGGGGCCGTATTCTTCGGGATAGGCGTGATCTTTAAGCTTAGCGAGCGGGTCGAGAATATCCAAACAGCAGAACAAAGCGATCCTCTATGGATCGGTTCGCAATTGCAGTTTGAGATGCTTCGGCTTGAGAAGGAACTCAGCGAAGTGGCGCTCGGTTCCAAACCTGCGGCCGACATCGCGTTGCGCTTTGACATCGCTTGGAGCCGGATCACCATCCTTCAAGAGGGCAAGCTGGCAGAGCTTATTACAGCCTTCAACATCGACCAAAGTGTCCTTTCCGCCCTGCAAGACAGATTTGAAGTTCTGGAGCCTCAGATCACAGAGTTTGCCACTCAAGATATGAGTGAGGTGAAGCGCAGACAAATGGTGGAGGACATTTTGAACGCACTCGATGGCTTCGACAGCTCCCTCAGGGATTTTCTGCTTTCGCTCGCACAGGCAAAAACCAGTTCACTAACAGAATTCAGAACGGGTCTGCTTTCCCTGTCGCAGGCCATTGCGTATCTTGGCGCAACGATCCTAGTGCTCTTCTTCATTTTCATAATGTTGCTTCTGATTGACCTCCGACTCGCCGGGAAAAGGGAAAGAGAGATGCGCGCTCTCGCGGAAGAAGCAACTTCCGCGTCGCGCCTAAAAATGAACTTCATGAGCGTTGTTAGCCATGAGCTACGCACCCCGCTTACGTCGCTGCTTGGTGGGCTGGCGCTATTGAAAGCCAAGGTTGGCGCCACACTGGAAGACAAAACCGCTCTTAAACTTTTAGATGTTGCCAGTCGCAATGGAGACCGACTTCTCACCCTTGTTAATGACATTTTAGATGCCCAAGCTCTGAGCGAAGGGAAAGTCTCAGTCAAACAAGAGCCCACCGACCTTACTGAAGTGGTCGAGGCTGCCGCGGAAAGTTGCCGAACCTATGCCGAGACCCTCGGGGTCAGCTACGAAGTGTCTACGGCACCAGGAAAAACCTTGGCTCTTACCGACAGTGCGCGTGTCTCTCAGGTCTTGAGCAACTTCCTCTCCAATGCCGCAAAATTTACATCTTCAGGGGATGTGGTCACCGTCCGCCTGCAGCGGATTGGGCACAAAGCCCGGATTGAAGTGGCTGACCATGGGATTGGCATACCTATAGAGAGACAGAATGATATCTTCAGCGCCTTCCACCAGATCAATCCCGGTACAACGGGCGCAAACAAGAGCAGTGGTCTTGGATTGAACATCACAAAGCAACTAATGGACCTGCTTGGTGGAAATGTCGGCTTCAGCTCTGTGGAGGGAGAGGGGTCAGTGTTTTGGATGGAGCTTGAGCTCTTATCCGAACCATGAAGTGGGTTTAATGGCTCGGCCAGTCTCGGCGCGATAGTATGGCGATCTCATCTCAGAAATCCACCTGCCCCGCTCTCCATCGTTTCGCCTTAGCCTTAGTCGATAGGATTGTTAGAAAAGCTCTATCTCTCGTGCGATAAGTGCCGCCTGCGTGCGGTTCGCAGCCCCAATTTTGCGATAGAGCGTCTTCATGTGCAGCTTAACCGTCGGCTCGGTAATATGAAGGTCTCGCCCGATTTCTTTATTAGTCTTACCTTCAGTCAGGCCTTTCAGCATCTGCAGTTCACGGGGCGAGAGTTTTTCGATCAACGGGTGAACGGGGGTATCTTCTAATGCGTTTATGAAGTCGAACGGGGCATATTGTTCGCCCATCGCCATGAACTTGACAGCATTAATCATGGATTTTGCAGGCAAGGTTTTGGGGATGTACCCTGCGGCCCCAGCTTCCAAAGCTTCTTCCACGATTTCTCGGGTCGCTTCACCAGAAAGCAGGGCTACTCGTTGCCCTCCCTCAAGCGATAGTGCATGCTTTAAGCCTTCCAAACCGTTCATGCCCGGCATATTCAAATCCAGCAAAATCAAATCATAGGGCAAGTCATTTACAATCATTTTGCAGGCGGATGGCAGGTCTGAGGCGACGGTTACCTCAATATCGCTCTGCGTTTGGAAGAACATTATAAGTGTGTCCATCAGCAAGTTGTGGTCATCCGCAATTAAAATACGCATTTGGCTCTCCTATGCTCAATCTCTAAACTGGTATTGCAGGGCATGCACGGTGAAATTCGGCTTTTGTTGTGCGTAGAAGGGGTCGGCAGGGCTGCCCCACTCGGATAGAAATCGGTACTATCGGTGCGCCCGAAATTCTCAGCCATGTTTGTCTTTGCGACTTGGCGCCCCAACGCACCGCGATTGAATTGAAGGGAGCGCATTTTCC
Organism: Sulfitobacter sp. DSM 110093; assembly: GCF_022788715.1. Taxonomy (NCBI): domain Bacteria; kingdom Pseudomonadati; phylum Pseudomonadota; class Alphaproteobacteria; order Rhodobacterales; family Roseobacteraceae; genus Sulfitobacter; species Sulfitobacter sp. DSM 110093. The sequence goes on along the minus strand of NZ_CP085169.1, from coordinate 154,182 downwards.
TATAAACCGTTAAATTACATTACATTATAACGCAAAGTTAAAGTGGCTTTGAGCGCAAAGAGACTGAGTGCCTAGGATAAAATACACCTGGCGCGCTTAAGTAGCTTACCAAAGGCGGCCCGCAACTGTTAGGGATATATGGACTACTGGAAACCAGAGAGTTACGAATTATGAGTGAAGAGGAACGGATAGAGCTCTTGGAAAAAGCGCTGATAAAATACGTCGAGTTATACGGCCTTATCGACGAGGCACGCGAGTATTATATAAAAAATTGGGAGGCCAAAGCCGCGCCGCCTGAGCGAAAACACTAAGCAATACCGCAGAAGTTTTTAGAGGCTGGTATTAGAAAAAGTACTTAACGCCCAGCTCAAAGAAGTCATCCCCATCCAGAGACGTCAATGGATCTTCTGGGTCATCGGCATCGACAAAGGTCGAAGAGAGCTCCATGCGGGCGCTATCGGACAAACGGAACGACAGGTTTACGTTTAGGACGTTGCTATCTGTATGGACATCATAGAGCCCGCTCATAGCAATCGTTGTATCCCTGAAGTCATTAAAATCATACCGTATTGTAGCGAACAAATCGTTGTCTAAGAACGTCTGGGGTTGCCGGCTGGACCGCCCATCGTAGATATACTCGGCGGCCGCGCGTAGGTCGCCTCCTGTCCGAAATGCATCTCCAAAGCTGTATTCTGCGCCGACCACTCCGGAAAAGTAATCCTCCCGATCGGTGAATTTCTGCGCGCCTTCAAACTTCAGCTGCCAGTCACCAGTAGTATAAGCCAGCTCAAGCCCGACTTGGTGAATGTTTTGATAATAAGCAATTGAACCGACACTATCACCGGAAGCTAAAAAACCTTGCGTAGCAGGATTGGCCGCGTCAAAGACCTGCTGCGCCAAAGGGTCGTCACTCCCCTGCCCTAAATTTTCATATGCGCCGCGAATATCTGCATTGATCGCCGTGCAGGTTGCTTCAGAAACAGTGGAGGAGCGAAATGAGCAGCCAGGTAAATAGACTGGTTGCCGGTCCGTACCTGAGAAAAACGAAAGACCATAGTCCAATGACCCTTCCGCAAAACTGAACGTATGGGTGTGACGCAGGGCGATATCTAGGTCATCTTTGTCTTCAAACATGGTGCGATTATCGTCAGGAACCGCGTTAAAGCGCAGCCGCTCAGAGGCGGTCGCATAGTCCTGCTCTCGAAAGCCCGCGAGTGCGAAGAAGCTAAATGACCCATAGGTTTGCGTGTCAAAAGATAAGACGGCCATCGGTTGGCCTAACCGCTGCTCTTCGTCTGTCTCGAAAAACGAGCCGTACTGATTGATAATGTTGACCGGGTTTGCTGCTTCAGTCACGCCCCAGTGTACGACATCGCTGCCAATCAGGTACCGAAGCCTGCCCGCGCGCCCTTCGACATAGGCTTTAGTTACATCAAATGACTGGGTGCCAAGGCGCAGATCGTTACTGCCGTTCAGCTCGGTCACCCATCGCCCGAAAGAGAGATCTCCGGACGCAGCAAGCCGGAGGCTGGCAATTGTGTGAGTCCCCTGCGTACTTTGTTCGGGCAATTTTCCGTCATGCAGGAAGCTACGAGCGATCAGGCCCGCCTCCCCTTCAAACGTAATGTTTTGCGCAGTTGCAGAGCTAGCCAGCGCAACGCCAAGGCCGCAGATCCCAACTTTCCAGGGTTTAAGTATTCTGCGCATCGAAGTGCCCATCCAAGAATGCCCGGTCTCACACTTGATGAACGGTTCTATTCAATTTGAAAACAAATTGGAGGGTGCCTAGGTCGCAATTATTGAGCTTGTGTGTTTAGGAACACGCAAAAGCGATGCTTATTGGCTTGTTGGGGCCGACCTGAAGGGGGGCATGTTGTATATCCGCCCTTGGCACAAGAGGTATCTCCAGGCCTTATTTGGGCGCGTCACTGGGTGCTGACATGTATCCGGCCTCGTTTGCAGCCTCATACATGCCGCGGGCCAGATGTTGTTCGAAGACCGTGACCAGATCAAAACCGCGGGCTTGAAGGCACTCTGTTGCACACTGTTTCTCCCGACCTTCGCGCAGACATGCTCGAGGGCGGCTACGGTCACCCGCTGTAGTGGCCGGTTTGATGCCACCGCCAAGCGTCGGAAATCATCTGTTCCAGCGTTGAGCGCTTGGGCTGCCAACCCAGTTCCTCGACCGCGCGGAAAGAGCCTGACACCAGCTTGGTGCAATCGCCCGGGCGGCGCGCGCCAATGTGATGGGGGACCGTTTGATTGGTTACTGCACGACTGTGATCTAGGACCTCGCGCACCGAAAAACCGCTGCCGGTACCAAGATTGAACACCCGGCTGCCTTTGTCGGATTGGAGCCATTTCAGGCCCAAGACATGTGCGTCAACCAGATCGCAGACATGCACATAGTCACGAATGCAGGTGCCGTCGGGCGTGGCATAGTCATCACCATAGATCGTCAGCGCCGAACGTTTTCCGGCGATAGCATCGAGCATCAGTGGGATTAAATGTGTCTCTGGCTGGTGGAACTCGCCCACTTCGCTTTCTGGGTCGGCCCCGGCCACGTTGAAATAGCGGAAGATCACATGCTGCAGCTCATGCGCAGCTTCAAAATCACGTAGGATATCTTCAATCGCACGTTTCGATGCGCCATAGGCGTTGATCGGGTATTGGGCACTGTTTTCGTCTAAGATGACATTGTCTTGATCGCCATAGGTCGCACAAGTGGAGGAAAAAACAAACTGCTTACAGCCCGCCGCTACGGCTGCTTCAATCAACGTCAGTGATCCGCCGACGTTATTGCGCCAGTAGAGGCCGGGCTGGCTCATGCTCTCGCCCACTTGGCTAAGTGCTGCAAAATGCATCACCGCAATCGGCTGATGTTTGGCGAACACCTCATCCAGTCGCACTCGGTCCAGTAGATCACCTTGCTCAAACGGGCCGAATTTCACCGCGTCGCGCCACCCGGTTACGAGATTATCAAAAGTAACAGGTGTGAAGCCCGCAGCTTTCAATGCCTTACACGCATGCGAGCCAATATATCCGGCGCCGCCGGTTACGAGCACTTTATTCATATTAGCCTTCCACTGCGCTGCTGCGTCGCCGTATCTACTCGCGTGATGCTTTGCAAACAAACCTTTGAGCGCTGCCCGGGACATATCACCCAGGAGGCAGAAGCATTTAAAAAAGCCGTTTCACTGCGCGCGGGTCATAGCCTCCCGGGTCAGTTGATTGGGTTGAAGCCCTATATTGAACCGGTAGTTCTTCCAGTTCAACGTTGTACTCTTCCCAGTCAGGTGGTTGACCATCGTCATTTGTGACGGGCGCCAAAAACGGCCTTTGTATTTCTTATAATTTTTCATGGTGAGCGTTTTATTCAGCTGCCCTTGGCGATTGTAGTACTGAATCAGCTGATATCGCAGAGCATTTGTATCTATCCATACTGCTTGCTGAGAGTATCCTGATTTGTAGACGGGGGTCCGTTGCAAGAGATGGCAGGTGCCCGCGCCATTGGGGCAGGCTTCATCCCTTAGCCACACATGCCGGTAGCTGGATGCATCTTGCTCGACCATATCTTCATAGGAAAACTCACTGCCGACGAATGAGCCCGAACGTCCGCTCCCAGATATTTTCTTCACCCGGCTTGCGGCAGGGAGGTACAGCCATTGGCTGTCTTGTTTGGTGTCGAATGAGTGGGTAAGCAAAGCTGTTCCCCGGATATCACCCGGCCAATCAAACACCATCATGTAGCGTGTGGCACGACCGCCGTTTAGCTCTAAGTTCTTTGCTGCAAAGCGGCGTTTACTGGTGGCGCCCCCTGCCGTGCGCAAGGTCATATCCCCTTGCACAGCAAAGTCACCATAGCCGTTTCCGGCAGCTTCTGCACGCTGTGCAATCTGTTGTCCTTTTTGCGCGTCTTGTGCAAATCCCGAAGCAGCGCTCGAGCAGATAATCACAAGCGGTATAAGCAATTTCTTGAATATCATAGCTTTGTCCTTTCGAGAACGGCAGGTAACAAGATTAGGTCTGTGAAGAGCGCCAGCACAATAACAATGGTCGTTAAGCCTCCAAGGTGCTGGTTGATCAAAAAACCGCTCTGGGTCATGATAAAGAACCCGCTACTGATTGCGACAGACGTGACCATGAGAGCCGTACCTACGGTCCGAAACGTCAGACGTAAGGCGGCTTCGCGGTCCAAACCACGGCGACGATGACGGTTGTAATGTATCATGATGTGCACCGTATCATCCACAACAATGCCAAAGGTCATGGTTGTCACCACAGTAGACCCCAGATTGACATCGCCGATCAGCCACCCCCACAGGCCGAAAGCGAGAATGGCAGGCACAACATTTGGCACAAGACTGATCAGCCCCAAGCGTAGATTTCGCAATGACAACGTCATCAAGGCCGAGACCAACACCAGTACTGTTAGCATACCATAGATCATTGCCTGATTGTTGCGCTGTGTGAGCTTGGAGAACGCGACCCCGACCCCTACGGCATCAGTCGCGATTTGGGGCTCATTCTCGCGCAACCAAGCCTCAGAACGCTGCGCAAATTGAGCAATATCTTGACCATCCGCCCCGCGTAGGACCACCGTCAGACGGGTTTTACTCCGGTCAATATTCATCATCTGGTTCATGTCTTGCCCAACGGGCAGCGACAATTCGTATAGCATCATAGCTTGGGCATTGCCCTGCTGTGTCGGAGCTAATTGATAGCTGTCTTGCGCCCCCCCATCCAAGGTTTGGTTAAGTCGTTTCAAGACGTCTGTTACCGTGCCTACAAAAAGGACTTTATCTTGCGTGCGCACCCAGTTTGTAAAATTGTCGACACGGCTCAAAAACTCTGGAGAGAAAACACTGTGACCTTCCGGCGCTTGAAAGGAAAAATGCACGCTCTCCATACCAGTTAGATGCTCCTCAATGGCATCATTATCCGTACGGAAGCTAAAACTCTCATCGAAGTATCGAAGCGCGCTATCGTTGAACCGGATCTGGGAGAGGCCGAGTAAAGCAAGCACCGTCGCGAGGCCAAATAGGCTCACCAATCCACGCTTGTGCAGGGCAAAAGACGCAAGCTTTTCCAATTGATGCCCAGGAATATGTACTGGTTTGAAACACAAAGCCGGGGCCCGCCGCAAAATCAACGGTAAGAACATTCCTGTGAGCAGCCAGCCAACAACAATGCCAAAGGCCACGATAGTTCCCATTTGGGCCAGGGGAGGCGATTCAGAGAAGTTCAAACATAAGAACCCGATGGCGGTCGTAATATTGGTGACTGACACTGCGGTGAGGTTTTCTTCCACCGCCTCATAAGTCGCTCGCAAGCGATCTTGATTTTGTGCCATGCGGCGCGCCCATCCCAAGACCACATGCACACAAGACGCCGTAATCAACACCATGACGGCCAATGGGCTGGTTGCCGTAGCAGGGATAAGCGCGATGCCCATCCAACCAGCAAAGCCTAAGGTCGCGAGCGTGCCGCCTAAGGTCACAAGGGTTGTTGCCAGCCATCCGCTGATCGTGCCTAATCCCAGCAACATCAAAAGCGTCACCACCGCAAAGGACAGGGGCACCAGTTGGCGCATATCCCGTTGCGCCGCCTCATTGATGGAGACACCCCCAATGACCCCGCCACTGACATGTATATTCAAGTCAGGGGCGCGTGCCTGCCAGTCGGCTTTTAGCGCGCGCGCACGTTCTGCCATGTCCAATCGGTCGATTGACGCATTCTCAGAGGGGACAAGGTCAATAAAGATGCCAAAAGCATTGCAATCAGGCGCGACCAAGCGATGCACCAACTCAGTCGACGTCAATGCGATGTCTTTGACTCGTTGCGCATCTTCCGGGCCCAAATCGGTATCTTCGGAGAGCAATGGCTCGATGATGATATCATCGCCATCTGCATAGCTGTGGTTAAAATTGGCTACAGAATCCACCCGCAACACATCAGGTAGCAACCAAGCTTCTTCGGTGAAGGCTCTCAGCCGCGTCAAACCTTGCGGTGTGCATATATCTTCCTCGCCCACGACGGCGAAAATCAGCGTGTCAGATTTTGAATAGGTATCCTCGAGTTGGAGAACAGCGTTTATATCTGGGTTGCTTGCACCAAAAAAATCACGGTTATCACTGGAAAAGCTTAAGCGTAGCAGGCCGAGGCTGGCGATCAGTAAGATCACAGCTCCCAGCATGAAAAACATCACATCATGGGTGACGATATAATGTGCGATCCGACGCGTGCTTAAGCGACCCTCATGCGCCTTGTGCTTAACACGCATGAGTGCCGGCCGTCTTCATAGCTGCAGAGGGCATTTTTATAGGTATTTTCATGCTTGCTAGCTTGCAACCACGGCATCTACCGGCGCACGGTTCGGAGAAACCAGCATGCCTTCCAGTTGTGCTTCAAACGCAGCGATAATAGCTTGCTGCTCTACCTCTGTGACCACCGCGCTATCAAAGGTAAATTGATAGGATGTCCCCTTTTCGTTGGCCGCCACATCTAGCCGTACATCGTTGTATGTGGCGCCGTCGCGTGAAGGTGGCAATTGGTTTTGCAAGGCGAAGCCGATCTGGTTCAGACGTGCTCCTGAGGCCTGAAGTCGCCCGTCGAATTCCTCTGCTGCGTTGAATACATCAAAAGCGATGTGATCATTGCTCGCAGACAGAATGCGCTTGAAGTCTGCGGCCTCCCACTCATTGCGTTCATTGACTGGAACGATGATCGGCAAAGTGGCCGTAAAGGGGCCAAAACCTTCGGCCATGCCCGACGGACGAGCTGATACATCTCTTGCGATCACAACGGCTTGCGCCCCGTTTTTGGCCTTTTGCAGAGCACCTGCGTAGGCCAGCAACATATCCGCCTCCGACAAGGTGTTCTTTAGATGACCGTCCTTTACCTGTGCAGCTCCATGATCTCGACCCATGGCTTCAGGCCCCAAAGCACGCCCGCGGTTACTAAAGGCCACTGGGCCCGGTACTTTGCGTAAAACATGGCTCCAAAAGGATCGATCACGAAGCCCTTGGGGCGTGTCTGCATGATAAGCAAGCGTGCTAAGATGGGCTGAGGCATCAAACTTGCCAGGAATTACCGCAGTGGGCGCGGCACAAAGCTCAGCCCAAAGTGCGTCTTTTAGAAACTCTAATGCCTGCGCGTCGCCCAAAGCGGCATGCATCGCAATCTGTACCTGCAGTCCGGATTCTTTGGCGATCTGGCCAAACCGCAGCAATTCGCCTCGCGCCACATCCAGAAGTTCTTCAGGTTTCAAATGTCCGCTGGTCAGCTGAGGGGCTTCGCCCAGAGCAAAGTTAGGTTTAGAGCCCCGCGGGATATCGCATGTCAAACCCATCAAAGGGAATTGCATGAATGTAGCATAAATTGCTTTTTGCAGATCCCCGCTTTCTACGCCTTCAGGTGCATCAAACACCAAGCGATGTTCAAACGCACGGCGTGTTGACGCTGAGCTGAACCGCGCCAGCGTTGTAGCAATCATACCGGCTTGCCCATCTGTAAATGCACGTTTTTGGTAAATGGCTGCAGATGCCCCCTGCCCTTCATCCTTTCCATCTTCTGTATTGTCTGCGAGGCGCGCTTGATGGGCTTCAAACTCATGCGCCAACACCTTTGAGAGCTCTCCCACCGTGGGGGCTTTGAGGAAATGCGACGCCATGATGGAGACGCCGAGTTCTGTCTCCAACCGCATTTTGAGCTCAAATGAGGAGAGTGAGTCCAACCCCGCTTCGCTCATGGGCATATCCAGATCGTCCGGGCTCAGGCTAACCTTAAGCAGATCGGACAAGGTGGCTGTCACGAAACCTGCGATCTCAGCGACAAGCGCATCGCCCGTGAGCGAAGACAAGCGTTTGGCCAGATCACTATCATCCCGCCCTCTGCCACTGATCATACTGGCAAACCGCGGTGCACGTGAGAGCGCTATATTGGTTCGACCCGCTTTCTCCCAGTCTCCACGCCCATAGCAAATCCGCCCCAGCCCGGTTCGCAAAAGAGTGCCAAGCGCAACCTCGGCCTCTGCCGTGTAAAGCCCAGCCATTCCCGAGGTCTCAAGATAACTTGCCAACTGCTCGTCGCGCGCCACAAAGCCCGTATCTGCAATAGCCCCCCAGTCTATCGTACCGCCCTGGTTACCACGCGCCGATCGATAGTCCGCCAAAGCGGACAGAAAGCCATTCGCCGCGACATAGTTGCTTTGCCCCATGGCCCCAAAAGTTTGGGATATGGAAGAGAAGCTTATTAGGAAATCAAGAGGCTCATCGAGGGCTTGCTCTGCTTGATGCAAAGCCCAAGCGCCAATGACTTTAGGCCCTAGAACCGCCTCCAGAACTTCTGGCGTCATCATGGTGATCAGAGTGTCCTTGATCACCGCAGCACCGTGTAAGATGCCCGCAAGGGGCTTGTCTTGATCGCCAGCAGCCGTCAGTACGGCATCATGAACGGCGATGGCATCTGTCGTATCTAGCACTTGCTCGCGCACGTCTGTGCCACGCGCGCGCATTGCTTCAAGAAGCGGTTTGTCTTCTTCTGCCAGCCGCCCTGACCGAGATGCAAGTAATAGCCGACCCGCTCCCTGGCGGCTCATCCAGTCAGCCATCGCCAAGGTGAAACCCCGTGTCCCGCCGGTGATCAGATAGCTAGCATTTTTTCGAAAGGTGATTGGTTTGTCGCGGTCTTCGCGGACGACAAACGTCTCTTCATCAAAGGTCACCACCACTTTGCCCACATGCTGCGCCTGAGACATATAGCGAAAGGCGGTACGCACCTTTGAAAGGGGGAAGTTAGTTGTGGGCAGTGGCAGCAAGCGGCCCTCGCGAATATCGCTCATGACGGCATGCATCTGACTTGCTAGAAGCTCGGGACGCTCCGTACCCATGGCGGCGAGATCGATGATATTGAAGGACTGATTGCGGCGCATGGCCTTCATACCCACCGCATGATCCGCATAGACGTCACGTTTGCCGATTTCTAAAAACCGACCGTAAGGGGCGAGGATGTCTAGCCCTTTATCAATATTGCTTCCCGGTAGAGAGTTCAGGATCAGATCCACCCCTGTGCCTTGGGTAAGCGCCATGATTTCATCTGCGTAATCGAGGCTGCGCGAGTTCATCACATGCGCGACACCTCGCTCGCGTAGCAAGGCACGTTTGTCGTCATTGCCTGCGGTTGCGAACACTTCTGCCCCTGCGGCTTGAGCAATCTGAAGCGCGGCCAACCCGACGCCACCTGTAGCCACATGGATCAGAACCTTGTCACCTTCAGACAACCGCCCCACCTCTTTGAGGGCATAATGGGCCGTCGCGAAAGCTGAAGGGATTGTGACTGCAGCATCATAATCCAAAGCATCATGCATCGGGATCAACCCCTCCGCGCTGATCGCAAGAAAACGCTGCAAGCAATTGCGCCCCATACCCATAACCCTGTCTCCCAGGGCAAAAGCTGTGACCTTCTCGCCTACTTCGACAATATCTCCAGAAAACTCTAACCCCAGGTTTTGCCAAGCAGGCTCTGCTTCCGCATCTTCTGGCAACAAGGCCGTCACTGCCATGATGTCTCTGAAATTTAACCCAACTGCCCGCACCTTAATGCGGACCTCATCCGCCCCCAGAGGGTGGCGAGGGCATTCAAAAAGATCTAGCCGGTCAATGACCCCAGGCTGGGGCATGGTGACTTTAAAATTGTGCGCATCTTCTGCTCCGATGGTCAGCTGACGCTGCGGGAGGTCATCGCGTGCTCGCACTTTTAGCCGCGCAGCATAAATCGCGTCTCCGTGCAGTGCGATCTCGGTCTCTTCCATCGGGCACAAAATGGCTGACGCCAGCCGCGCTTCCATGTCGCTGTGCCCCTTGGATACATCGATATGGCGGAAGTTAAGTTCGGGTAGCTCTGTTGAAAGGGTGCGCATTGTGGCCATCACGGAAGCACCCGCCACACTGGAGGGTGTCAAACAGCTTTCAGCAGTCGGGCGCACGTTTGTGGTCGCAATAATGATACGCGGTAAGGCGTGAAGCCCCCGTATGTCATGCAGCGCAACCCCCATCTCAAGAAGCGTTTGTACCGGTCCGCGCACAGCATCATAGATCTCAGCCGGTGTGCAATCCTCGGCTAAATCCGGTGCAGACAGCGGCCAAGCAAAAACAACGCCCTCAATAGCAAGAGTTGCATCATCTTTGCTGGCAGCAGGCATGAGGAGATCGGCCAAAGCATCCGTGATATCCTCGCCAAGCGTATCATGACCCAAGCGGGTAACATCTGCGCCTTGCTTTTGCAGCGCCTCGATAAGACCTACGGTTTGCGCTGTTTGCTCCCCCAAGACGAGCCAGCGCCCAGGCGTCTCTTTCAAACTCAGATCCAGATCGACCAAATCGAGTTCCTCGACAATAAAGTCAGGCGGCGTTTGCACGTCTTCCTGGACCGCGGAGGCCTGGGGCATCTCTTTGGCTCTCAAGCCCGAAACGCTCAACAAAATAGTGCCATCGGCCCCAGCAATATCTATTTTACCGCGCCCTTGCTCAAAGGAGATGCCCTCCCCAATGGATATGTTCGCGGTGACATCCGCAGGCAGACGACCATAGCACCGTACCCGTGCAATTCCGGTAGGTAGCAGCGCGAGCTGATGCTCGGCCGCCACGTCGCTATCGACCCAAAGCTGCCCCGATAGGGTCTGCATACATCCATCTAAAAGCGCCGGATGGGCCACATATTTATCTAAAGTCGCCCGGCAACTTTCATGCGCGGCAATCACGCCAACGCCGCGATCGCTGTCTACCACAAGGTTTTGAATCGTAGCAAAGGCGGGACCGTATGTGACAGCAGCAGCATTCTCTAACCCTTCGTAGAACGCAGAAATGTCCGGGGTGCGCAGTTTTGCATCCTCTTGATGCAGCTTCTGCAGTTTCCCAGGTGGGGCCACATCCACTGGGCGCAACACCGCGCTGGCGCGCAACACCCATTCTTCGCTGCTGTTTCGCAACCGGCTGCTTACTTCGATCCGACCGCGGTCGGATACAAAGACCGTTTGCAGCTGTACCGTCCCCTGAGGAGGTAAAAATAGCGCCTTATGAAAGCCAACGTTTTCCAGCTCGAGCACTTTGTCGGGAAACAAAACCTGCCCTGCAGCCAGCATAACATCCACATACCCGGCGGCTGGAAACAATGCCTCTCCCACATAGCGGTGATCTTTAAGAAAAGAGGGGGAGGATATGTTGATGTCTTGAACCCAAACATCTGCTGGTCCCCGGGTACGTAGCCCCAGAAGAGGATGATCGGCGCAGGTGAAGAGTTGGTAGCTTGAATCCTCGGAATCCGCCCAATACCGGTCAGTATCCCAAGCATAGCTTGGAAGCGAAATGCTGCTATCGCCTGGACCATAAAGGGCCCGCCAGTCGAGCTCGACACCATGTACAAAAAGCTCAGCTGCCGAGGCTGCAAAATAATCCAGATCAGGAAACTTATGGCTCATGGATGAAACCACATCGATAGCCGCCCCACAGGCCAGGGCAGTGCTCGCGGTCAAAGGTTTGAGTGTTGTGTGGGGTCCTATTTCGAGAAAGGTCGTAGCGCCCATCTCAATTGCGGCCTCAATCGCATCCATGTAGCGCACGGATTGACGCAGGTTTTGCCAGCAATAATCCAAATCTAGGCGGGTTTCTAATTTGCCTGTCACAGTGGACAAAAAGTCAATTTTAGGCTGAGACCAGCTGATCTCTCCGACTTCGTGTCGCAACCAGTCCTCTGCTTCTTCCAGCTGGTAGGAGTGCCAAGCGCCATCAATTTTCAACAAACGGATGAAGGTGTCAGGATAAGTGGCCTCGAAGTGAGCGACAAAATCCTCAACCGCAGCCTTTTGACCACTTATGGTCGTAGCCCCCGGCCCATTGCGTCCTGCAATATCAATCAGGCCGTTGTCAGGCAGCATCGCCTCGACATCCTCTGGCGGCAGCCCCACTGCAGCCATCGCGCCCATGCTTGTTATATGATCCAAAATTGTACTGCGCTTGGACAAGTAACGGACCGCATCCTCGAGTGACGTGGCCCCACACTCAATGGTGGCAGCAACTTCGCCGACGCTATGGCCCAAGACTATGTTCGGCGTAACACCCCAGTGGCGCCATAAGGCAGACAACCCATACTGCACAGCAACAAGAGCGGGCTGGGTCACCCATGTCTTATCAATATTACTGGTCTCTTTATCTTTGGCCATTTCTGCCAGCACTGACCATCCACTCACAGCGGCGTAGGCCGCGTCAAAATCCTCAATGGCCGCCCTGAAAATAGGCGCATGAGCCATCAAATCACGCACCATATCCCATGATTGGTTGCCCTGCCCTGAATAGGTAAACACCAGCTTCGGCGCATGTTTGACCTGCCCTATGTGAACATGTTCGGGTAACATATCGGGCAGATCTTCCGCACTAAGCGCCTCAAGGCCTGAGAGCAGATCCTGTTCGGTTTTGCATAAGATAACCGCCCGGTAGGAATACATTGCCGGACCATCTGCTAAGCTTGCCGCCAAGCGGCTTAGGGAAACTTCTGCCAAAGGACCATTTTTGCGGGCCTTCAAAAGATTGCGCGCGGCCCCCGAAAGCGCCTTGGGGGAGGCGGCGGTCAAAGGGATCAAAACAGGCTCATCTGTTGGTGAAGCAGTCGACACTAAAGCAGCGGCCGTGTCTTTTTGAACCTTTACCGCCGTGCTTGGCGCCGAAGCGATAAGGGTAGAGGCATTGGTGCCACCAAAGCCAAAGGAATTTACGATCGCACGCCGCTCCCCTCCAACCGCTGGGAACGGGGTGATGTTCCGAGGAACTTCTAGATTAAGTGCATCCAGCGGGATCGCCGGATTGGGATCGTCAAACCGGCGATTGGGCGGGATCTCTCCTTTTTGTAGGGAGAGAACTGCCTTGATGATACCGGCCATACCCGCCGCTGATTCAAGGTGACCCACATTGGGCTTGATTGAGCCAATATACAATTTGCGGTCTGGAATGCGTCGTCCAATAGCTTGGCCGATGGACCCTGCTTCAATGGGATCACCGATCGGCGTACCGGTCCCATGTGCTTCAGCATAGCCAACCTCAGATGGGACACGTCCTGACTTTGCGAACAGCTGTTCGATAACATCTATCTGGGCCTCCGGGCTGGGAGCCGTCATTGTACCCGTCTGGCCATCTTGATTGACCGCTGTGGCTTCGATCACCGCATGGATACGGTTGCCATCGCGCATAGCCGCATCCAAAGGTTTCAGGAGCAATGCCCCTACCCCCTCACCTCGCACATATCCATTTGCCGTCTTATCAAAAGCCGACAACTGTCCTGTGGGCGATAGCATGCCAGCTTTTGAGAAAGCGACGAAAGCCCCAGGGTGAGCGATTACGTTCACGCCGCTGACGAATGCCATGTCGCAACTGCCCGCCTGCAGATGACGCACCCCCTCATCCAAGGCGACCAAAGAAGATGAACAGGCCGTATCGACCGATACGCTGGGACCCGTCAGATTGAGACGGTGAGACACCCTGTTGGCGACGATGGACATTGCATAGCCAGTGCCTGCATATTTTTCCTCATCCGCCGTGTTCATCTCGCGAATGGTTTTGTAGTCAGATTGGGAGACCCCAACAAAGACGCCGGTACGCTGACTTACCACGTCATCCATCTTAATGTGCGCGTTCTCAAGTGCCCCATAGACGGCTTGCAAAACGAGCCGTTGCTGGGGGTCCATGCTGGCGGCTTCTCGAGGTGCAAGGCCAAAGAACTTAGGGTCAAATTGATCAATCTGCGGCAGGATTCCGGCCCATTTCGTATAGGATTTCCCTAGAGTTTCGGGGTTGGAATCATAGAACTTTTCGGTTGAAAAACGCTCGTTGGGGATCTCAACAATCCCGGTGCCTTGCTCACAAAGCATCTGCCATAAGCTGTCTGGATTGTCTTCTGCGCCGGGAAACCGAAACGCCATGCCGACGATTGCGATCTTGGTGGAATTATGAGGTTTGGTACTATCGTTTGCTGCGAATGGCATAGATCTCATCTACCTTCTGTCCCTGTTCGGATCTGAGGCGCTCAGAGAATATTGCGCCCCTCGAACTTGTTCTACGGCCGCTAGGCCGACAGTGATCGCGATGCTTTTTCTGTAAATACTCCACCAAAACTGAGAATTTACCCAGACTTTTCTCAAATAAGTCGACATCTTGCCCTGATCCGACACGCGGACCAAAGTTGAACCGGCCCTCGGGACGGCGCTATGAGGGCTGTATGCAGAGGCCCGTTTAGGCCGCATCACACGACCTGGATTTTGCCACCCTCCCCCACGTGCATGCTCACATCGTCCTAAGGGCGGGCGATCTAGCAGCGTTCATTGGGCAATCTCAGCTGATCATTAAAGTACATACACTTGTTGAAGGGCCTCTGCGGTTCGAAACTGGTTTTGAGCTCCAGCAAAGAAGGCCGATGAGGCCTTTTAACATTAGAGCGACCTTCACGATGTCATCACGAACCGGTGGCATCAACATACCAAGGTAGGTCTGCAAAAATCCACAAGCATTGATTGGCTCGCTGCCATTGTACCCCGGTTAGCACCACCAGATCTTTGAAGCGGCTTCAATGGTTTGCCTCCTGGACAAATCTACTGTTTGCTCTCGCGTCGCCTTCGAGGTCAACACGGCCCGATATCTCTCCTGACTGTACGATCCGCTTTGTCCGGGATTTTAATCCCGCCCAACAAGCTAGCACTGGCCCGAATCCCTAAGTGATGTCTGCAATAAGTCGCTCTGGATCAATATCGCGTTGTTTCTCAATCTGACCCAATCAGCTGCCACTTGCCGGATTGATCTTACGTCGCACACATCACTCGTCAGGCTGGGACCTTAACCTGGAGCTTTTACCGTCAAAAGCACATATATCCGATTGATAACATACCAAAGTTATGTTTTATATACTTTTGATATTAACTGTGCCGCCCTTGTTATGGGGTGAAGAGAGGAATTACCCCCATGGCCGATACCGTTTTACAAGCCGGACCACAGATCAGCGTCCCTGTCGACGCGCTTCAGTCAGACATCGCACGTTATAGCAGACAGGGCGATACGCTGACCGTGCAATTGAAAAATGGTGATACGATCACCATCAATGATTTCTATAAACCTGCAGTAGATGGCTCTCTGCACAGCCTCACGCTGCGCGATAACACCAATGTCGACATTCAAGGCGAGCCCGAAGAAG
Source organism: Sulfitobacter sp. DSM 110093 (assembly GCF_022788715.1). NCBI lineage: Bacteria > Pseudomonadati > Pseudomonadota > Alphaproteobacteria > Rhodobacterales > Roseobacteraceae > Sulfitobacter > Sulfitobacter sp. DSM 110093. The sequence goes on along the minus strand of NZ_CP085169.1, from coordinate 138,954 downwards.
AACTCAGCTCAGAAGAGCTGGCTGGTCTTGCCGGGGCAGGTCTGGCTGGCTTGGGGTTGGCAATGTCGGGCGGCGGCGGTGGAGATGATGACGATGGGGACGCTGACGCCGATGCGGACGCCGATGCGGACGCCGACGCTGATGCGGACGCCGATGCTGATGCGGATGCCGACGCTGATGCGGATGCAGATGCGGACGCCGACGCTGATGCAGACGCTGATGCGGATGCAGATGCGGACGCCGACGCTGATGCAGACGCCGATGCGGACGCCGATGCTGATGCAGACGCTGATGCGGATGCTGATGCCGACGCTGATGCAGACGCTGATGCGGATGCAGACGCGGACGCGGACGCTGATGCCGATGCGGATGCCGACGCTGATGCCGACGCGGACGCTGATGCGGATGCCGACGCTGATGCGGATGCCGACGCTGATGCAGACGCGGACGCTGATGCCGATGCGGATGCCGACGCGGACGCCGATGCCGACGCGGACGCTGATGCCGATGCAGACGCGGATGCTGATGCAGACGCCGATGCGGATGCAGACGCCGATGCCGACGCGGATGCGGACGCCGATGCTGATGCAGACGCCGACGCGGATGCCGACGCGGATGCAGATGCGGATGCCGACGCTGATGCAGACGCCGACGCTGATGCCGATGCGGATGCCGACGCTGATGCGGATGCCGACGCTGATGCAGACGCCGACGCGGATGCCGACGCGGATGCAGATGCGGATGCCGACGCTGATGCAGACGCCGACGCTGATGCCGATGCGGATGCCGACGCTGATGCGGATGCCGACGCTGATGCTGATGCGGATGCCGACGCTGATGCCGATGCAGACGCGGATGCTGATGCAGACGCCGATGCGGATGCAGACGCCGATGCCGACGCGGATGCTGATGCAGACGCCGACGCGGATGCCGACGCGGATGCAGATGCGGATGCCGACGCTGATGCAGACGCCGACGCTGATGCCGATGCGGATGCCGACGCTGATGCGGATGCCGACGCTGATGCTGATGCGGATGCCGACGCTGATCACGGCTTTGTCGACCCCATCCTTTCCGATGAAGGTCTGCTTGGAGATGTAACTGGGAACGAGGGTCTTTTAGGTGCGGTTACCGGCTCTGAGGGCTTGCTTGGCGACCTCCTTGGTAGCGGAACGCCATTGGGTGATGTCGGCGAAGAGTTGCTAGGTCAGCCCGTGATCGGAGGCGGAGAGATATCTGAAGATACTGGTCTTGTTGACGGTGTCATTGCTGACGATGGTCTGCTCGGTCCTGTTACAGGAAACGAAGGCATCCTTGGTGATGTCACGGGCTCTGAAGGCTTGCTTGGCGACCTGGTCGGCAACGACGGTGTCTTGTCGGATCTCACCGGTGCTGATGGTCTGGTCGGTGGTCTGGTGGGAACCGGAACGCTTGGGGCAACCGATGGTGACGGCGGTGACGGCGGCCTTCTCGATGGCTTGCTCGGCGGTGAAGGTGGCGAAGACGGCCTACTTGGTGGCCTGCTCGGCGGTGACAGCGGTCTACTCGACGGCGTAACCGGTGAAGACGGTCTCGTTGGCGGCCTGCTCGGCGGTGACAGCGGTCTGCTCGACGGCGTAATCGGTGAAGACGGTCTCGTTGGCGGCCTGCTCGGCGGTGACAGCGGTCTGCTCGACGGCGTAATCGGTGAAGACGGTCTACTTGGTGGCCTGCTCGGCGGTGACAGCGGTCTGCTCGACGGCGTAACCGGTGAAGACGGTCTCGTTGGCGGCCTGCTCGGCGGTGACAGCGGTCTGCTCGACGGCGTAACCGGTGAAGACGGTCTCGTCGGTGGCCTGCTCGGCGGTGACAGCGGTCTGCTCGACGGCGTAACCGGTGAAGACGGTCTCGTCGGTGGCCTGCTCGGCGGTGACAGCGGTCTGCTTGACGGCGTAACCGGTGAAGACGGTCTCGTTGGCGGCCTGCTCGGCGGTGACAGCGGTCTGCTCGACGGCGTAACCGGTGAAGACGGTCTACTTGGTGGCCTGCTCGGCGGTGACAGCGGTCTACTCGACGGCGTAACCGGTGAAGAAGGTCTCGTTGGCGGTCTGCTCGGCGGTGACAGCGGTCTACTCGACGGCGTAATCGGCGAAGATGGTCTCGTTGGCGGCTTGCTTGGTGGCTTGGGCGGTGGACAAGACGACATCGTCTAACCGACAGATCAATCGAACAATCACAAGCCCTACATGCTATGTAGGGCTTGTTTGCCGTCCAGACGCCTGTTGGGAAAAGTTCTCATTCGCCTGCTGGCTAAATACGTGCCGGAATCAGATGGCACCGGTCGCGGCTATGGCTTCAGGCAAACATTTTGACTTTGAAGATCGCCTACCCCTCCTGCAACCAGTATTAAGGCAGGCTAAGATTTTCTGAATCTCGAAAGGCGCTGGAAAAGGCCTGTGCTGTTTGAGCCTTTCACCAAGATAATGTCACCCGTGGAGACCTGTTGAGTCAGGATATTCTCAAGATTTTTCGGGTCTAAAATGGTGAACCTACGGTCATTGCCAACCAATGGAAGGCTCGCCTTAAGCTCGTCACCGACAAGATAGACGGCATCCAAAGGTTTGTTTTTGAGTAGGTTAAGAAGTGCATCATGTTCTGACCGACTGTCCTCACCAAGTTCCGCCATATCCCCCAGAATGGCCACTCGCTTCCCACTGCATGGCATAGCAAACATCTCATCCAACGCTGCCCGCATCGATGCAGGGTTTGCATTATAAGAATGGTCCAGTATCTTTGCGGGGCCTTTCGTTGTGGCCCATTCGATAATCTGGCCGCGCCCGATGTCTTTCGTAAAGGTCGTCAAATGCTCAAGCATAGGCCCAATCGGTTGACCCAGTACATTGGCGACAGCGGCGACAGCCATCACATTATCAATCGCATAGCGCCCCGGGCCCTGTATGGGGACTATATGACGTTCTCCAAAAACGTTCAGCATGACTTGCGTTGCCGATGCGGCTGAAGATGTCGGAAAAATATTGGCCGCATCCGACCACCCGTAAGTTACAATCTTCAACCCCTTGAGTTTTGCAGCAGCCTCTACGATCTCATATTCGATCATATCTCGATTGAGGATCGCCACGCCTTGGTCGGGCATCTCTGAAAAAATGCGGGCCTTTTTTTGAGCGATAGTGGCCGTGTTCGTATGATAGGCCAAATGTGCAGGATGAATATTGGTGAACACCGCAATGTCTGGTCGCGCCAGTCGGCTGTTCTCTTGCATTTGTCCGATGGCCATTTCCAGAACACAATATTGCGTATCCGTGGGCGCACAACACAGGTTCCAAGCAAGACCGCGCGCCATATTCGCGCTAAAACGGGTGGCGTGAACTTTGCCGATTGCACCAAGGCAATGCGCAATCATTGACGTGACAGTGGTCTTTCCCGCGCTCCCCGTTACGCCGACGATCGGCCCAGTGAGTGATCTACGCGCGTCTTTTGCCAAGGCCATCAACGCGGCGCGCATATCAGGAACACGTAAGACAGAGCCCGCTTTGCCAAAGACTTCGCAGCTGTTACTCACAATCGCGAGGCGTGGAATAATCCCTTTTCTTTCTAGTTCCTTATAGGGAATTCCAAAACTGTCATCTGCATGCCGTACAAACACGATATCATCCTCGCGAAAGCTTGGGGCGAAGATCGAAACGCCATTCAGCTCCAGCTTTTCACTTGGGGAAGTCAGCCATTCTGACCCCGGCAAAAGGTCGGCTATATCTGCTGTCGACCAGCGCGCCCGACCCGTCGTACTGACCCGCCGGCGCTTTTGCTGATCGCAAAGGCTGATAAAACTGTCGCGTTCTTTCAGATAAGAGCGATATGCGATCAACCCGGACAGGTAGTGTTCAACATCATCAATGCGCACCCGGAACCCGTGGTGGCGAATAAAGAAGCTTCCAGTGACTGAAGCCGGGTTTCTGAAATACATCGCGACTTCGGGGAAAAAGAACCCGTTGGTTAGATACTGCGCCCTATGTTCCATCGCCTCGCGAAACGCATCAAGATCCAGCGCATCAATGACCGGAACGAGCGATGCATCCTGCAGCGATCTTTGCAACAGCAGGCGGGTGGCGCAGCACAGTTCCAGAAGGGTAGGAAAGGTAGTGATCCTATCGCGGATAAACGGCAAGTAGTCTCGGACGTTGCGGACGCCAAATGCGATATACTTTGGGTCCGTGTAATGACGAGACAGCTCGTTTACACAATACGCCAGCCAGTGATCGTTGTACTGCCAATAATCCTTGGCGATAAAGTAGTCGACAGCACGCCGCGTCGCATCCAACCAGCGTTGATCGCCGGTGGCACCGTACAGGCGCATCAGCGCAAATGCGGCTTCCCCATCATAATAGACTGTGCGAAAATCCTCTTTCGGGGTCAGGGTTTCCGCATCCAGAATGTGGTAAAAGCTGCCATCCGTTCGTTGCATCGACAAGATTCCGGCGCCCAATCGATGCGCCAGTTCGAGCACAGTCTTGTCCCCTGTCACTTCGAAGAACTTGCAGCACGCCAAAATGGCAACGGCATTACCACCCAGCTTTATCTCATTGCCCCTGTCCATCAAAAAGGCCGACGCACCGCCCGGACCACTGCGGTATTTGACAAGGTGTTCCGCGATCTGCCTTAAAGACCGATCAATGGCCTCACGCAAATCATGGCTTTGTAGCAACTCATAGGCTTCGCACAATGCATAGGTACTGCTGGCGTGGCGCAACGTGTTGTAATGGTTAATCGAGCGATCAAAACATGGATGTCTGCCATAGTGAAATAGGCCGTTCTCGTTCACCTGGGCCGCAAGATATTCAGCGCTCTCACGTATCAGGAAATCAAGGTTATCAGGCTCCATGAGGTCGAAAATGCGCCGCCCACCGTTAAGCCCAGAAGGCTCGAGGCAAACAATTTCGTTGCGATCAAGATCACGAAACAGCCCATCAGATGTAAAAAGATAAACGGTGTCGGAATCCGCTGGTGCTTCAAACGTTTTTCCAAAACGTCTTTTCCAGTAGATTCCAAAGTTATTGAGATTCATCTCGCAATGCGGAACTTGCGCGCCTTTATAAAACAAGGCACTGCCGTTCAGCTCACCTTCAGTTATCGCCTGCGTAAATCCCGTATCTAGAGACATACCTTTGCGGCTGTAGTTGCGTTTTACCTTCTGCAGCGCAGCTTTGTAGTTGGCAAAGGACGTCGCTTGCACCGAAGTCGCCCAATCCAAACGCACATGGCGCGCGCCAAGCAGCTGCAAGGACGCCTTTTCCTCTAGCCGCTCGCGCAATTCAACCAAGGTTGAAGCCGTGATCGTTTTAACCCGTGCGCGGCTGTCACCATCCGTCGCCGACACAAAGACAACAAAGCACGGATATGGTTCTGGCAGAGGGGATATCCGCGCGATGAGTTCGTCGAGGAGTTGCGATACTGTAGCGGTTTTCATAAGAGTTCAGCGTTCGCGTCTAAGTATTGCATGAGGTTCGGGAGGCAACCACACATCGCAACCGCAAACCGCCTAACCTGCTCATTCCCTTGCCATTCTTAAGTAACGATTGGAAAGAGACAAGACAACCTAGGGGGCACGCCCCTACGGTAAATATTGATAAATGGAGGGCCAACATTCTCGTCAGTTGCGCTGCACTCTGGCATCAATCTCCTGCGCCAATTGTCCCAAATCAGCTTGCCCCCAAGAGGCTGCGTTCCCAATCAGAGATGCTTGGGGCCCTTGGGGGCTGGAAGTGACGTTCATTTGGAGCTCAAATCCGCTGTCAGATTCTTTGGGCAGATCTATGCGTTCCATCGTTAAAAAGCCGAAAGATATTTTCCCAATCATAGCCTCTTCAAAGATTTTCCGAAACGGAGAGGTTGAGAAACGCCCTGTAGGGGTTCGGATATGAACGAGAAACCGCATCCAATCCGCCTTAGCACGGATTTCTTGTCCCATGAGGGTATCATCATCCAAGGCCGAGGTCGGCAACATCTCAGCAGAGGCTGATATCTGTTCCGACACCCAGCCGGCCCCTGATCCACAGGAGTAGCGCAAGGGGAACTCGAGCATTTCGGCACCAATAAAAGAAGCTACCGCCGCTTCTCGCCGCCCCACAACGCTGTGGACCAATACCGCCCCTTGGCCGGCCTGAGCGCACAGCGTTTCGGAAAAGGCCGCGTGCAGATGACAAAAAGCCGAAACACCCGTATTTTTGACTAAGACCTCCACCTGAGCGGAGACCTGAGGCGCCAGAACGTCATTCAACGTGTTGGTTTTACTTATATTTTTTGGGGACAAATCTGGCAAACCCTGCGCCTTGCGGCCAATGTTCAACTTCTCCGGCAAGGGGAACAACCCCTCTCTCCAAAATGCATCTTTTTCCTCTGCGCGCGTCAGTATTTGTTTGCCGCGGTGGGAAATGAAGTCCCCGTGAGACAAAGGGCTTTCAGAGACAGGCATGCTCAGTGCGTGTTTGAGCAGCTCTTCAAGCAGCAGGACAATGCTATAGCCGTCGATGATCGCATGATGGACCCGCACCAAGATCACATCTCCCGCGCCGCCGAACTTAAGCAGGCACATTTCAAACATTGGATCAGAAAGCGCCGTCAGCGGTTTTGCACAGCGCGCCATAATGGCCTTCTTTTGCGCCGCTTCGGACATCTCCCCTAACTCTTCTATGATCAATCCGATCGGGTGATTTGGCAGGATCTCGGCGCGCCAGACATTACCCAACTCAACAAAACGAAGCCGCAAGGAATCATGTCTGAGCACAAGTTGATCAAAGGCACGGCGCAGGGTGCGAGAACTCACACCAGGCGTGATACGAACGGCCCATGAAATCGTTTGGTTGATATGAAACCCCACCGAGGTTTCTGGATCAAGGGCCGCCGCCAACATACGCTGCTGGTAGTAAGAGAGGGGAAAATATTTTCCTTGTCGCAGAGCAGGTGTCGGAACTGTCATATGCTTTCTATGTCTTCCCCACAGGTGCGCCCGCTCAATAGTGGCATCTCATGATTGAGAAAACATTGCATGGTAAGGTTGCTTCACGCAACAAAGGAGAACTGGTCCCAGTTTGTCAGAAGTGCACTACCAAAACCCAAGCGTTAAGATCGTCGCTTTTGAAGCTGATCCCTCGAAAATATAAGAAAGTGCTTTGCCTTCTGTGAAGCCCTTACGAAACTATCGCAGGTCAGGATTTTAACCTTGCACGCGCACCTCTATCTCTTGTGCCAGTTGCTGAAGGTCATCATTGCTCCAGCCGGCAGCATCAGCAACGAGAGAAGCTTGCGGGCCACTTTTTGTTGGATAGATATTAAGTTGGGCTTCAAAATCGGTCTCTGTGCTCTTGGGCAGTTCTATTCTTTCCAAGGTGATAAACCCGAAGCTGATCTTCCCCCCAAGGGTCTCCTCAAAAACCTTGCGAAATGGAGAAGACGAAATACGACCTGTTGGCGTAGGGATATGCACAAGAAACCGGTACCAATCCCCCTCTTCAGTCTGCAGCTCTCGCCCCAGCCTGGTCTCCTTAGAGAACGCTTTGGTAGGCACCATCTCAGATGAGGCCGCGACTTGCTGGGAGACCCAAGCCGCTCCTGATCCTTGGCAATACTTCAAAGGAAACAAAAGCATTTCAGCGCCGATGAAGGACGCAATTGCTGCATCTCGACGCCCCACAATGCTATGAACCAGCACCGCATCTTGTCCCGCTTGAGCACAAAGGGTCTCTGAAAACGCCGCGTGCAAGTGGCAAAAAGCTGACACTTCGGTGCTTTTGGACAAAGCATCGATCCGGGCAATCGTCTGCGGCTTGAGAAAGTTTTTTAGTGTATTTGTTGGCCCTGTATTGCGCATCGACAAAGGGGGGAGTCCTTTTGCCTGGCGCCCAAGTTTCAATCGCTGCGGCAGCGGGCAGAGGGCATCGCGCCAAAAGTCATCCTTTATAGACGCGTTCTCCGCCAACTGATTATTGCGGTAGGCCATGAAATCCGCATGGGATAGAGGCGCCTCACTGACAGGCATGTTCAACACATGTTTAAGCAGCTCCTCAAACAGTAAAGCCAGACTGTAACCATCAATGATCGTATGATGGATCCGCGCCAGGATCACATCTCCCGCGCCCCCGAACTTCAACAATTGCATCTCGAACATCGCCTCAGACAACGCCGTCAACGGTGTCGCGCAATAGGCTGCGATCACGTCCCTTTGTCTCTCTTCGGACATCTCTCCTAGGTCTTCGACAATCAATCCTAGTGGATGTTTGGGCAGGATCTCAGCATGCCAGCTGCTGCCGATCTCGACCATGCGCAGCCGCAATGAATCATGCCTTTCAACCAGCTCATCGAATGCGCGGCGCAGAGTACGAAAGCTTACTCCGGGGGTGATCCGCAAGGCCCATGAAATTGTTTGATCCAAATGAAATGCAGCAGGCGTATCGGGATCAAGCGCTGCAGACAGCATGCGGCGTTGATAGTCTGAGAGCGCAGAGTACTTTCGTGACCGAAGAGCGATGGATGTCATGGTGTTCTTCTATCCTCCCCCGACGTGTGCATTACCTTACACGTTTCCAGCTTTGTCCGTCACATATTATGCCAAGACAGCCTTCAACGCGCAGTTCGGTTTTGTGTAGGGTAACCTTAGCCCTGTACACCTTGCGGTTTTCGGCATCCCAAACCCTGCCATTCACCCATTGGTTTGCGCTTACTTGTTCAAGATCCCAGAAAATTGGCCGCCCGACGATCTCTGTATGCGGGGTTCTAAACGTTTCATGGATATACCCGCAAAGCAGCGTCCGATTTCCTTTGCAGGGCGCAACCTCAACGTGCAAATAGGCGCCAGTTCGGCCGGTTTCCGTAAGCCAGATTCCAAAGGGCTCGGCCCCCAAATCAGAGGCCGAGATACCCATTGCAACAAGAAAGCCGATCGTCAGTTTCCGCATCGTTCGCCATAAATTCCGCATCGTTCGCCATAAAAAGAAGGTTTCTGATTACGTATAAGACCGATGGTCTACCGCCATCTAGAGTTCCGCAGCGGCAGACCTTCGCTCATGTTAGGCGATAAACTCTACGAAGTCTGTATTGCTCATCCCTTGAATGCCAACCCTAACGGCTCAATGAGTGCCCGCTCCAACTGCCCCGTCGTCTCGATCGACAGATGTGATACCACCAAGGTCAAAAACGTTTCGCGAAAATCCCGGCGGGCAGCGGCACCGTCTACAAAGCAAAGGCTCAAATGGTCTCAGCGATCAACACTACCGAGGCAGAAACCCCATGAAAAAGAACACGCGCAAACCAAGGCCTCCCAAGGAAACACCACCGGCGCCGACCAGCACCAAGATGTCACCGCCGCGCAATCTGACGCCCGAGCTTTGTGAGCGTCTGCGCCGGGATATGATGAAAGCCTGCCTGACCGTGGCGGAAACACATGGCCTGATGGTCGAAGACGGTGAATTGAGTGATATCGATCTGCGTCATAGCTTCAGCATCGGCTTTCGCGTCGGCATTCCGATGGAAGACGGCACAATCTACTCGCCGGACAAAGCCATGTTCGAGGTGCTCGCACCGTAACCGCTCCATTGATACCGCGCTTATGCAGCTTGATTGTTTTGCGCAGCCATCGGCACCCAGTTCCACGGCAGCAGGTCATCTAAGCGGTTGATCTTGTGATCATGGATGCGGTCGAGGATGTCAGCGAGATAGGCCTGTGGGTTGAGGCCGTTTAGCTTTGCGGTTTCAATGATCGTCATGGCGCGGGCGAGTGTTTCTGCACCGGTGTCGGCCCCGGCAAACAGCCAGTTCTTTCTTCCGATTCCAATCGGTCGCAGGGCGCGTTCAGCTGGATTATTGTCGATGGCCACGCGACCGTCTTCCAGGAACAAGCTGAAGGCTTCCCGACGGTTGAGGCCATAGCGGAAGGCCTTGGCCAAATTGCTCTTTCCCGGGATGCCCAAGAGCTGTTGCTCGGACCAAGTAAAGAACGCCTCAACCTTCGGCAGGCTGAACTTTTGACGTGCCGCGTAACGGACGTCAGCAGGCTGGCCACTGATATCGCGCTCAACGTCATAGAGTTTGCCGACCTGGTCGAGCGCCTCGCGGGCGATCTCGGATTTGGTCGATGCCCAGAAGTCGTGGAAGTCACGGCGCAGGTGCGCCCAACAGGAAGCCTCGCGTAAACGAGGCAAACCATCAGGTCCAGGCGCGTAAAGCTTGGCATAACCCTTGTAACCGTCTGCCTGAAGGATACCGCTGGCATTAGCCAGGTGGTCCAAGACATGCTCCTCCTTCCAATCCGGCGCAAACCGATAGACGGCTCCAGGTGGCGCATCCCCCGCCCATGGGCGCTGGTCACGCACATAGGCCCAGATCCGTCCCTGCCTGACGCCTTTACCAAGCCCTTTGTCGCGCAAAGATCGGTCCAGCACCCGGATCGGCGTGTCATCCGCATGCAGCAGGTCGCTGCCCATGATGTCAGCCTCGATCCGTTCGATCAGTGGCGACAAGGCCTTCATGGCCCGCCCGCACCAGCCCACAAGGGTGGTCTCGGGGATGTCTGCGCCCATGCGGGCGAAGATCTCGTGCTGGCGATATAAGGGAAGATGATCGTCAAACTTCGCGACTAAAATATGAGCCAGCAGGTTCGGGCCTGCCATGCTGCCCGGGATCGGACGGCTGGGTGCAGGCTCCTGCACCATCCGCTCGCAGCGGCGACAGGACTTCTTGATCCGGGCGATCTGAACCACCTTCATCTGGGCTGCAATCATGTCCAGCAGTTCGCTGACATCCTCACCCACCACGCGCAGATCGCCGCCACAGTCAGCGCAGCATGTGCCGGGATCAAGTTCACGACGCTCGCGCGGTGTCGCATCCGAGACACGTGGACGTCGACGCAGCGCGGGCGCAGAGGGATCATCCGGTGCCGGCTCGTCCTGACCTTCGTCGATGGGCGCTTCATCGCCCTCGGCCACGGCCAGTAGCAAGTCTTCAAGGGCCAGTTCCAGCTGCTCGATCTCGCGCTCGATCTTTTCCGATGACTTGCCGAAGGCCAGCTTCTGCAACTTTGCGATCCGCAGGCGGAGGGCCTGAACCAGCTGGTCGTGGACCCGCAATGTCGCCGAGATCTTGGCATTTTCCGCCTGCAAAGCCGCAATCATCGCCTTCAATATGGCGGGATCATCGGGGAGGTTTTGCGTTACATTCGACATGCACATGGCTACCACAATGCACGTGATAGCGCCATAAAAACAAAGCGTTTTAGCCTATATATTCAGCCCACGCGAGCGGGCGGCGCGCCCCAATCCGGCCTGCGCCAGTCAATGCCTTCCCACAACATTGCAAGCTGCGCGGACGTCAGACGGGCGGCCCCCTCGGTCATTGCAGGCCAAGGGAAGCGGCCGCGTTCCAGGACTTTATAATAGAGGCAAAAGCCCTGACCGTCCCAATACAGAAGCTTGAGCCGATCTCCCCTGCGGCCGCGAAAGGCGAAGACCGCACCGCCCGTCGGCTTCTGGCGCAGGACATCCTGGGTCAGCGCAGCAAGACCAGCAATGCCCTTGCGCATGTCCGTGACACCGCAAGCCACGTAGACGCGAACGCCAGTGCCCGGACCAATCATACTGCTTCCACAGCACGGATTAGCTGCGTCAGCGCCAAGGCAGCCATGTTGCTGTCGAAGTGCAGGCTGCGGCCGTTGCGCAAGCGCAGTTCGACAGCCATCGGGGCCGCGACGGTGGGTGTGTCAGCGATGGCGGGAACGCCGTGTTCAGGAATATCGAAAGGAAGGAAGAGCGCACCTGCGTCAGGCGACCAAAGTCCTTTGTTCTTCAGATCATGCCGCCACGCATAGATCTGTTGCCGCGTGATCTCGTGGCGCTGCGCCACCTGCGTGACCGTCGCACCATCCGTGTCCACCGACATGACAATTCCAAGCTTCTCTTCGTCGCTCCAGCGCCGCCGACGTTCAAACCCCAGTATCTCACCACGCATAGCCGACCCCCACCTAAGACACGTCGCTAACGACGTCGTTAAGCACGTCTCTTAGCAAATCATCAGCAGATCAGGCAGGTGGTCCCAATCGAGTGGTTACCTCGCACCTCATTTTGGGCTGGAGCCATCTGATTATCGCCGAACGTTTAAAACCGGTGGAGACCTCCACCGGATCGTTGGGATCAACCCTAACAGACCAAAATACCCTATCAGCACTGAGCGGGTCTCCGACGGTCGCGGCTTCAAGATGCCAGCTGAAAACGTCGCTATGTATCTGCAACGGTCAGACCCATGAGGTGTACCGTAAGCGCCGTCTGCGGCCCATTGATTTTCACGGTTCCGTTAAGCTGATGGAGCGGGGAATTCCTCTCTGAGCATTAGAAGAAGACAGCGCTTACCTTTTTGCCGATATTGATCGGCCGAATGTTCAGGAAGTCCATTATGCCATGGGCGAACATGCTTCTCTTGAAGTCATTCCGGTCCATCAAATGCCTCCAGCGAGTTAACGTGACAACACCCACTAGGCATCTAAAGCCTGCCACCGGCCGTCAGACCTAGCCGGTGGCTCTGATCAAGCGATAAGGTCAAAAGCTTCAAAATCAGCTTTTAGCCCAATCGTGGAAATCCGACCACCATCATCAAGATCCCAGCTCTTAATATACGTCAACGAGCTGTCCTGATGGAGTGTGGCCTCATCAATGATCACCAACTCTGTTTCATAAGAGATCATTTGTACATCTTCAGCGTTTGCCATCAAAAAGCTGATAAAGTCCCTTACAGATTGGTCGTACTTCTCAAGCTGGCCCTCAGGTCGAATAACGCCAGTGTCGTTTGTTGCCGAAGCCTGACCAAAGTCTGATAGATAATCCTGCGCCGTGGCATTTGTTATGATGTTGCCTGTGGTGGAGAACCCAAATTCTTTCAACACAGCAGCAACATCAGAAGGCAGGGAATTCGCAAGTACGTAGCTGCTCTCGACATGGATTTCTGGCATGTCAGTCATTGAAACGCTGTCATTTTCAGCGGTCTCTTTCAACTGAGAGGCTTTAGTGAGAGCCATCTCAGAAGAATCCCCTTTTCCTTCATCTTCAAAAGGATACGCCTTGTTCCTCATGTTGCTGAAGACCTCGCTACCCACCGCAAGAGCCAATAAAGGCGCTTTCGAGAGTTGCTCGGTGGTCAACAGGCTTGCGGTGACTTCCATGGCCTGCATGAGCTCTGACACTATGGTCTCAACTTGTGAACTCACAAGGCTGCTTGCAAAGAGATCGAAGTCCAGCAGAGAGCTCCAGATGCCCTCTGCATTTTCGCCAAAGTCCTGCAGGATGTTCCAATCGGCACCAGAGATGCTCAGCAACATGGTCTCGAGCGACTTCTGATCTGTCTCGCTGATTTTGTCTTTTTCTCCAGAAGTACCGTTGGAGAACAACCCAGCAGTCTGCGCAACCTTTCCGAGGAACGGATCTAGACCATAGGTCAGTGCAAGGGCGCTGAGGCCCATGCCGACGTAGTTTGCAGGCAATGTGAGGTTTACTGATTTTTCCGCATGATCTGGATCATGCCCGATATGCGTCTCTGCCGAAAGCAATGTGGCCTCTTCAGCAAGAGAGAAGGTTGTTATTGCTTCTGGAACCGTGGCGTCAAAAAAGACGGGCTCTGCGAGGATCTCAGGCGCAGCCTCCTCAACGACATCCTCCTCCGGCGTGACCGCGGCGCTCGCTTCATCCGATTGCAAGTAAATTGTCCAAATCAAAGCGGCCAAAGCTGCAGCGGGATGCACAGTTACTTTGCGATCCTTTGCTTCTGCAAGCTGGATGATGTTTTGCCGTGCCTTAGACTTATTCTCTTTGGCCATCCCCAGCTGCTGAATATAGGCATCAACAAGATCATTGAGGCTATGTCCTTTGACAACAGCGCTCTGAGAGGGGCTGTCGAGCATATAAATCGCGCGAATACGGCAAAGGTGAACAAAAACCTCACCTTTCGGGTCCAGGAAAACGAACCAAGGATCGCCCTCATCAGTAACACCACGATCGGTTGCAATCGTAAGGTCAGCTAGGTTCAAAAGCCGATTGATGCGGAATAATGTGGCGAGTTCTTGATTGGACCAATCATAGCTGGCCACTCCCGCCGCCGCGTCTTTATTGCGAGGCGGTCTTCCTGCTATGCGCTTTTGGCGCGAACCCAATTGCAAGAGAGGGCTGTCTTGGAAAGTCTCCAACGGCATGGCGCCTTCAACGAGGCTGGAGAGGGAATATGTCCCACTGTCGCCGCGTTTGCGTGTCGTTTCATCGGTCTTGTGGCGTGGGAATTTAATGACTTCCGACATAGGTGTGCCTCAGAGTGTAAAGCAAACCGACCGGAGTTATGAACTCAGTGGGCCTGCGCCTTTGTTCCAAATAAAATATCATGGGTGATCGGGTCATAATAAGACAGCAAGGTCATTACGAACGAACGAGGCTCTTGGCCAAGCGCATTCGCCCATTCGACATACCTGCTGCTAGGTATCTTGCCACGGCCATTCTCAAGCTGAGAAATAAATGTGTAATACTCGAGCGACAAAATGTTCGCGAGATCACGCTGCGAAAGCCCCTGCGTTTCGCGGAGGCACTTCAGCCAAGCGCCCATTTCACGGCGTTGGTCCTGCGCGTTCTTTCTTACACTGTCGCAATCAGCGAGCATCGGCCTGGCTTCCATATCTAGGATTCAATAAACGTAAAGTAATGTAGCACCATTTTCCCTGCTACATCAATGACGTTCAAAGATTCTCTACGACCGCTATCCTCCTCTTATACGTGCACATAGCTCTTACGCCTCTCATTCCTCTCGAAAGCTCTTTGAAACAGCCTCTGACAAGGGAGAAACGAGGTAATTCAGCACTGTCCGCTCCCCGGTTACAATAACGGCATCTCCTGGCATCCCGGGTGTCAGGTTGCCCTTGATACCCTCAGGTAGATTCGCTTCAGGAACATGAATGCGTGCCAGATAATAAGGCAAATCGTTGGGGTCCTTGGGACTTATCACATCGCTTGAAACAGATTGGACGGTGCCGAAGACGATGGGCAACAGCTTTGTTTTGAAAGCACTTAGACGGACTTCCGTCTCCATGCCTGGGACAACGCTGTCGATATCCACTGGCGCCACACGTGCGTCGATGACGAGGTTTTCGTCCATCGGCACGATTTCCATCAGAACTTCACCTGACCGCACAACCGACCCGACAGTGGTTGCCTGCAAGTCTTGGACTGATCCAGATGTCGGCGCTCGGATGACGGTACGGTCCAGCGTGTCTTTGGCCACTAAAACACGCTCTGTAAGCTCCGAGATCTCAGCTTGTACATCTTTCAACTCAATATTGGCGCGCTCACGGTACTCTTGCACCAGCTTAAGCAGGTTCAAGCGGGCCTCGCCCGTCGCTCCCCGCACTTGGGACGCCTCTGAGATAACCTCCCCCAAACTGGCTTCAGTCTCAATCAGGGTGTCTTCGAGTTCTACCAAACGGTTGCTTTCGATCACCCCTTTTTGTTCGCCAGATTGCAATCTGTCCAAGTGAGCTAGGCGCAGCGCAACCCGACGCTCCATAGCATCTTTTTGTTGATCAAGCCCAACGATCTGCTCGTTTAGCTGCTCCAACCGATACTCCAAGATTTCTGTCTGCGAGAGCAAAATGGATCGTCGATCCGAAAATATTTGACCCTGCGTACGCAAGGCACCTTGCACCCTTGGATCTTCTGACTTCACCAGGTCCTCGGGGAACTCGACTTCTTCTTGCGAGGTTTGCTCAGCGAGCAACCGCGCTTCGGTCGCCCGTGCAACATTAAGCCTCTGCATATGCAAATTTAGGTTTGATCTGGCCTCAATGCTATCGAGAAGAAGGAGCACATCACCTTCCTCAACCTGATCGGCCTCTCTTACCCGGATCTCTCGGATAATACCGCCATTTAGGTGTTGGACGACCTTCCTGTCCCCTTCCAAAGCAACAGTACCTGGAGCGACCACAGCACTATCGATCACGGCCGTCGCAGCCCAGCTTCCCAGCCCTCCGAAGATCAGGAGGATGACCAAATACCCCAGCCGGGCATAAAACCGTGGAGAAGTCTTCATGAGCCCACACTTCTTGTTTGGGAATAAAGCGATGCGATATTCCTATTTGAAACTAAAACTCTACGCATCAGGCACCAATGTTCGTAACTCTGGCAGCGGCTTGCTGAGGCGGTGTTTCAGGCTGTTTTGGTTTCAACAGGTCTTTTGTGTCCAACATCTTTTGAACAGCGCCGTTGCTCAACATGAGGGTCTTATCAGATGTGGACAGCAAGTTCGCCTTATGAGTGATGACCACAACAGTCTTGCCGAGCGCTTTCAGCGCAAGCAAACATTGTGCCAGAGCGTTTTCGCCTTCGCTGTCGAGGTTGGAGTTGGGCTCATCCAAAACGATCAAGCTTGGGGTGCGGAAAATTGCCCGCGCAAGCCCGACACGCTGACGTTGCCCACCTGAAAGCTGCGCGCCGCCATCGCCGATTTCTGTCGCATAGCCTTCCCGAAGGCCCTGGATCATCTCATGGGCCCCGGCAAGCTGGGCTGCCGCAATGATCTCCTCATCGGTGGCTCCCGTGGTAAAGCGGGCAATGTTCTCGGCAACCGTTCCGGAAAAGAGCTTAACCTCTTGCGCTAGGTAGCCGATCGAGCCGCCCAACTGATCCGGGTCCCAGTGATTGAGCTCTGTCCCGTCAAGACGTACAGCCCCTGCTGCGGCCCCTGTCACACCGACAAGCACACGCGCGAGCGTAGATTTGCCCGATCCGCTTGGCCCAATCACGGCAAGTACATTGCCGGCCTCAAGACTAAAGGTAATGCCTTTGAGGAGCGGGTCTCGGGACCCTGGCACCACGGTTGAGACCCCCTCAAGCGACAGAGCGCCTTTTGCGGCTGGTTGCTCCAACCTATCGGTCTCATCCAGAACGCTATCAAAAAGCTTGCCTAAGCGCTCATTGGCTTGGCGCGCGGAGATGAACTGCTTCCACTGGCCCACAGCTTGCTCAACGGGGGCAAGTGCGCGGCCCATAACAATCGAGGCTGCGATCATGATGCCGGGGGAGATCTGCTGGTTCATGGCAAGGTAAGCGCCCGTCCCCAGAATGGCGACCTGCAGGCTCATGCGCACGAACTTGGAGCAGGACATGATAAATCCGGCCCAGTCACTTGCTGAGGCTTGGCTGCTGAGCATGACTTCGCGTTGCTTAAGCCAGCGGCCAGACAGCTCTTTGCCCATACCCATGGCCTGAATGACATCCGCATTCTGCAAAGCAGCGCTGGCAAAATGCGCGGACCCTTGGCCTGCATTATTAGCCTCTTTCAGCGCGGAGCGCGTGAGCAGCTCATTTAGCAAGGCTAAGATAAAGATGATGACGGCACCTGTGGTGGCCACAACCCCAAGCCAAGGATGGAAAGCGAAGCACAGCGCCAGAAACAGGGGCGTCCAAGGTGCATCAAAAAAGGCCAAAATGCCTTGACCGGTGATGAAATCACGCACCCGGTCGGCGTCTCCCAATGCGGTGCGCGCACCGCCATTGGGGTTTGCCAATTGCAGGCGAACCACCCTGGAAAACATAGGACCTGACAGCGCTTCGTCGAATTCCAAACCTGCCCGGACCAGCATTCTTGAGCGAATAAATTCGAGTAGCCCGTAGGTTACCAAAAGCCCCACCGCCACGCTCGTAATCATGATCAGCGTGTACTCACTCCGACTGGAGAGCACGCGGTCATAGATTTGAAGCATGTAGAGCGGACCTACAAACATCAGCAGGTTTACGAAAAAACTGAAGATTACCGTAGCCATCAGAATGGCGCGGAACCGCCCATAGGCCTGTTTCAATGCAGTTGGTGCCGACATAAAGCAGCTTTCCCTCGAATAACTTAGCTAAAGTGGGTTCCCATCCTCAGAACAGTGGATGCCTTACCCTACGTCAAAAACCCTTTGTGTCATAGAAAAAATGGGCCTGAATATGGCCCATCTATAGCTGCGTTGAGATGACCTACTTACGCGAAACAAATGCGCCTTAAGCAGGTCGGCCAATCTGACCTCGTTAGCTGTCGGTTGGAAGAGCTTCTTTCAGAGCACTAATGTAAGCTTGGCGAGCCGTTTGCGTGATTGCGATCTCACGTTGGAGCTTTTGCACCTGTTGCTCACAGATTTGAACATTTGCCAGCTGCTGTTTCGCATCATCGCTCAAATTATCAGAATCGTACTCACGACCGTCAATCGTTACTTTGGCCATCAAACAGCCCCTCCTCAATAGAAAATTATATTGCCGTTTTGTAGGCAAGTTTCCGCGGGAACAAAAGCCCCTCAGCCAATTAAAAAATCAAGCTGCGCAATTTCGCCTATTCTAGTTTGCGCCCACAATGGGGCGAAGAGTGATCAACATTTTTGCATTTCCCTCCTCGCTGCGCCCTGCATAAAGTGCGGTATTGCACATAAATGCAGAATCCGTAGCAATCTTTATCAATCTCGCCCCAAATGGAAAGCTGGCACTTCGTTAGCTTTGTTCGAGATCAGAGCTCTCGCTGGAGGAAACGGCGACAAGGATATCTTGTGCAACGTGTTGCCAGGTGCGCAGATCAGTGCGGCTTTGCGCGATTTTGGCTTTCAGAATCTCGTAATTATTTGGATTAGAGCTCAATTGGTCGATGATATCAGCAAGTGACCGCGGGTCAGCAGGGTCGAAATACTCAGCCAAATCCCCACCGACCTCTCGCAAAGCTGGTATATCAGACGCTATTCCCGGTGTTCCCAGCCAGAGCGCTTCTCCAAGTGGAAGCCCCCACCCTTCCATGCAACTGGGAATGACCAGAGCCAGTGCATTCTCGTAAATCTTTGCCAACTCGGCTTGGTTCGGGTCTAGAACAAACCGTATTTTATCCCTGATGGAGGCGTATTCGGGCCGGTTCACATATTCTAAAGTGCGTTTTCGTTTGGCCCCGGCCAAAATAAGATCAGGCACTGGGCGGCCCGTCTCATCCAAGTGATGCATTGCTTTCACAAGGCACTCGAGATTCTTTCGACCTGTCATCATCCCGACCCCGAGCAAATAAGGCGTCTCGGGCAAATCAAGATTGATAGGCTCATCTGATTTACGCATTTCTTGCGCGAGTGGCACCGACAACACAGGCGGAAGTGAGCACATACGCCCTGCAGTCGAAAACTGTTCAATCTCATCTTTGGTAAAAACAGAGTTGGTCAGCAGTTTTTCAGCATGCTGTACTACGATGCGGTTATCATGCGCAAAATTCCGGGCAAACATACTTTGCCGCGGATGGGCATATTCATGCAACGGGATCATATCGTGCAACAAAGGAAAGAACCGCGTTCGAACGCCCGCTTCATCCATTGCCACAAGATAGTCAGACATCATTTTTGGGCGCCCTAAAGACACAAGTATTTGGCCTTCGAGGTCAACGTCGCGCGTACGGCCCTCGGGGACCGAGCGACGCCATCGTCTCAAACTGACTTTTCTAGCGATGCGGCGCATCAGCGGCTGAAGTGTATCGCGCAACCCATGCGCATTTGGGTGGCTATATCGGAGCCGGACAGGCTTCGCTTCAACCGGCAAGTTTAGATCCAACACACCATTCGCCGAGGCGGCGCCGATACGCGGTGTGATTTCAAAAAATCGGTCGTGTGCAGGGGAAAATATGACAAAGCGAACATCAGCGGAGGCGTTGGCCAGTTCATACCCAACCTCAAGTACTGTGCGGGCAATACCGTAATACTTAAATTTGGAGCCCGCAGACAAAAATAGCTCAGAAAGATCATAATATATCGTCGCCATAGTCGCTCTTTACCTGCTCCCTCCAGTGCACCCGCACTCCCGTATCTTTGAAGGGGGGCACAGGTAAAGACGGTATATCTTTTTTCGCGCTCCAGCCAAGCGCGTTGGCGCTTATCCACCTACCCACAAATGGCGTGCGTCTTGATTACGCATCACCTGGAAATGGAAAACCCTTACAGGCCTATTAAAAGTGAAAAGCCCCCAGAAATTCTGGGGGCTTTCCGTCGACAGAGAAAACCCTGCCTTATGATTTAGCTTACGCGAACGTGAAGTTCTCGTTGTTGAGACCGCCGGTAGTCCCGGACAGGAAGATTTCGAAGTCGAGACCGGACGCTGCAGGGTCATTTGCAGTAATGGTCGTGTCGGTCCCATCATCAACGATGCTCAAGTCAGCAAGACCGGTGATGCCGAGACCAGAGACATCCAGAATGGACAAGCTGGTCAAGCCCGCAGTTGCAAAGTCATCGAAGCCTGTGATGGTCCAGATATCAGAGGCATCCGCAACATCCTGCGTGAACTCGTAGGTCACAATCGCATCATCTACACCGAGATCGTTTTCGGTGACGTTCGCAGACTGGTCATTGAAGCGGATTGTAATATTACGATCCACATCTGCCTGATCTTGAATGTCTACGACCATAGTCCCAACTGCACCTTCGTAGTCCGAGAAGTCGATCAAGGACAGAACGTTGGACAGGCTGCCTGGTGCGAAGCTAACGGTATCCACATTGCTACCATCATCGTTACCACCACCGGTGATATTCAGTGTCCGAGCGAACACTTCATCGATATCGTAGGCAGCACCGCTGGCGTCGTTGTCACCATCGTCATCCAACAGGTTCAGGTCGAATGTATAGGCATTGATCCCTGTGGCATTATCGTCATCAAGGTCCAAGTTGATAGTATTATAGTTACCAACAAAGATTTCAGCCGCACCGAAATTGTTCGCCCCTTCAACACTTGACGTATCAAGGTCGCGGAAGTTCAGGTTCAGAGCGTTGCTGTTGTCCTCGGCTGCTGCGATGAACGTCAGGTTGTTGCCTTCAACATCAGTCAGGTTGGTGTTGACTGTGATCTCTTCATCACCTGCAGTGTTGTTCATCTCCAGATCAGCACTGAGGAGGTTGATCACATACTCTTCAACACCGCTCGCGGTTGCTGCGTTGAACACACCGGAAGCAGCATCAGCAGACCCATTGAACGGCGCACCGAACTGGATGGTTTCGAAGCCCGAGATGACAGCGCCAGGTGCAAGCACACCAGAGAGCTGCAGCGTATCGTTTGCACCTGCAGTACCAGTCACTTTGTCAGCACCAGCGTTGTTCAGAACAGCACCAGTAGTGGCCAGAACCAGATCACCAGCCAGATCAGAACCATCAATGGTTGCAGCCGCACCAGCGCCAGAACCCGCCCCGTTAGCATCCGCAAGAGCGTCTACAGCAATGGTCAGGTCCTGCGTGCCTACCAGGGTCAATGTATTCAGCGCCGCGGCGTTGAAGGATGTAACCTGGTTGGAAGTTTGGGCCCGGCCGTTGGACTGGATTTCCAGTGCATCGACACCTACTTCTGGGTTGCTCACTGTCAAGTTGTTGACGGTCAGCTCACCATTCGTACGCGCTGTGTTTTCCAGCACAACAGTCGCCGTATCAACACCGACTTCATCCTGGATTTCGTCCAGAATGATTGTACGGAAATCCTGATCAGCGTTGTTGTTCGCGTTGTCGTTCAGCGTTTGGTTACGACCAGAGATGACTGCGTCCGTACCCTCATCCAGATTGATCAGCGTGGTGTCGTCACCAAGACCACCGTCGCCATCAGTCGCGATGACTACGGTCTCAAGACCCATCATGTTGCCTTCGATGAAGTCAAACACCGCTGGATCGTAAGTGAATTCACCGCTACCTGCGATAACCAGGTTCTCAACGTTGGTGAAAGATTCCCAGGCACGCATGTTACCGGCACCATCCAAGCTACCGTCAACCGATGTGTTAACCTCGACAGTGTCAACACCGCCTTCGCCGTCCACAGACGTGGTGTCTTTAACGTCCAAACCGCGCAGGTTGAAACGATCTTCACCGTCCCCACCAATCAGGTCGAGAGTGAAGTCATCATCTGCGGCAACTTCATTCTGCACGAACAGGCTGGTGTTCGAGCCTGCATCACCCATGTGGTAGGTGAACTGGACAACGCCATTGTCGGGGTCGAGATATTTGTCGAACACGTCGTTGGAGTTCAGAGCAGCAGCGATCATCGTCTGACCGTCGAAACCTTCAGCATTGAAGACGCGAACGTTCTGAAGACCACCGGCCAAACGACCATCTGTGGTGGTTTCTTCGCCGCCAGCGTCGATGGTACGAACGCCGATTTTCAGATCGCCGGTGTTCTGCGTGCCGTCGGCATTGCCGCGCGTCACGTTCACAACTTCCAGCTGCTGTTCACCATTCAGACCACCGCGGTTTACCGAGCTCAGAGCCGAGATGTGGCTGTCGTCATCGACAACAACGTCCATCACTTCAATGCCGCGCTCGCCGGACATGCCTGCGACGTTTACAGCACCACCTTGAGACCCGTTGCCGGCGTCATCGAGATATACTGTGGTGCGTGTTGGCAGCGTTTCGAGGTTTTCACCCACTTCAACGCGGTTACGCACGTCGATGCCAGTAAAGCCCAGCAGAACAGCTGTGGCTGGGTCTGCACTCAATGCGCCGCCTTCGCTGTCAGAGATGGTGAAGACACCGTCGCCAACATGGGACACGGTCAGGTTTTCGAGGCCAGCTGTGCCATCGATCTGTGCTGTCAAAGCAGCTTCAAGATCGGCCCAGGTGTTCGCTGCGGTGATGTCCGCAGATTCCAGCGCGTACTCAGTACCGTCCAGATCGAAGGTCACTTTGCCAACAGCAATGTTGGAAAGCTCAGCGCCAGGAACCAACACGTCTGCGTTAATTTCCTGGATGGTCAGCGTCAGGATGGATTCAGACTCCACGTCGCCTTCCAGGTAGTTGGCGTTGATGTAGGCGTTCAAACCCGCACCGGGATCCGTTTCGTTCAGACCAAAGGCAGTGTCCATCGGCTTGGAGCGGATGTCTTCGATCTGGATGTTGCTGCGGCTGTTGTCAGACCACCACTGCTCGACACCCATCATCTTCTCGGCGTCGATTTTGGAGCCGTTGAAGCCAGTGTCGATGTTGAGTGTCTGCTCGCGCAGGTTCACAACTTCGATGCTGTTTGTTGTAGCAGAAATCGCGGGGCCAACAGGAATTGTGCCGGATGTGGTCAGCGTCATGTCCACGTTCAGCGTGTCCATGCCTTCGCCGCCGTCCAGCGTGTCGCCGGATTCGAAGGTGTTGGTCACGGCGCCCAGCATGTTTTGTTCGATCGGCGCATTGAACACGTCATCGCCGGAGGTGCCGGTCAGATTGTCGACGCCAACTTCGAGAGCAATGGCGCCCGTTTCGCCGTAAGCGTCCAAATAGGCAGCAGTTTCGGCTTGGCCTTCAGCAACGGATTCCTCTGTCGCATCGACACCGTCCAGAACGCCTTTGGCGGAAGCTTCAGCAGCTGCATTGATGCTGCCGTCTTCGTTGAAGTAGGAGAAGCCCGAGATGTCTGCGGTCGACTGAACCCAATCAAGCGCAACGGCTGTTTTGTTGTTCAGGATGGTCAGGTCTTGACCATCAGCAGAATCCTGAGCACCCGACTGGATGTCAATGATCATACGACCAGGGGATTTACCCGCAGCCAATTCGCCTTCCCAGTACGCCAGGCCATCGGCATCGGGCGCGCGGTTAAACAGGTTCAAGTAAACAGCTGTAATAAAGGCCTCTGGGGAAGCCACTTGTGGGTTCGCCAGGAAAGGATAAAGACCTGTCGCTTCGGGCTGAACCGAGAACGACTGTGCAATGTCCAGGTAGGACATGTCAGGGTTGTTATCTAGCTCATTGATCCAATAGTTAAGCCCCGTTGGGTTGGGAGCGCGATCAAAGTAGCCGATGTACAGCTGTACGATCTGATCGATTTGGGCTTGCGTAGCCATGGGTGAATTACCTCCAGAAATTTGTGAACCACGTTCACTGCTCGATAAATGCCTCGGCCACCAACGTTGCCTTACAGGCACGACCGAACAGAGCCTTGGGCTCATAGAGTAGGGTATTACTTTAACTGTACTTCTTTCGCAATAATAAACTGTATAGCAAATTTCATACCCCCTCCTTGATAAGCATGCCCTTGCAACCACTGCGTCCCCCCGGGTCCGCAGATCAGATTGCAGGGCAGTTCAAGAAGATACCGCCAAGCGCAGCGGCACAGAGTATATCCTCCCGCCAAAACCCGAACAGAACGAGAGAAATAGGGCGAAACAGACCGATACGGGCTTCAGTTAATGCACCACGACACCCTACTATGCAGACTACACCGGCTGCAGGACGGACAAGCGCAACCATTGCCCTTCTGGGCACAAATGCCTGACACAAGAGCCAAAAAGGGGTGCTCTGTACGACGTTTCGTCTCCGTCGACCCCCACCCTTTCTGAGAGCTACGGCGCGCCGTGCAGCGCAGCTTTTTCAACGTCGGTTTGGGCGTTCTGAGCACACCATCGCATATTTTCTGGCCCAAACAGCCCTTGGCGCAAAGCGTTGAGTCGGGCAATGCTTAACCAGGATGAAGGGGCGCAGAGTTTTGGACCACAAATGACGCGACCCTCGACCGGATAGACCAAGATCGCGAGAAGCCCCGGAAACCCCAGCTCTTTGCATTTTTGGTGCAGATGAAACTTGGGTTGGCGAAATGATGGCCAACCTTATCTTCGGCGTCCACAAAACGTGGCGTTTTTTGAGGGAGAGTGCATAGATGCGCATCGGCGAAGATTCTTTCGCCAATAGCTTGTCGAACCCAAACCTCGTGCGCGACCTCATTTTCTGCCGCCATCCACCGTGCGATCTGTTCGCACTAGAAAACACGCTCGGGTTAGCGATGATTGACCAAAAGCAAGCAGCCATATATGACCGGTATATATATATTAAAAGTCATATGAGACGATAAATGTCTAATCTTCGTGCCCAGAGAGCTTTGGCGCACCTTGGCCGCAACCTCAAACAAGCGCGCCTCATACGTCGTCTTGCTATGGTCGATCTCGCAGAACGCGCAAACGTTTCGGAGAAGACGATCCAGCGTTTAGAGCGGGGCGATTCTGGCGTGGGCATCGGGAAGCTGGCCGCGGTGCTTGCGGCGCTCGGCGAGCCCGATGCGCTCGCGAAGATCCTGCGGATAGAAGAGGATGCTGTGGGCCTATCCCGCGCCCTCGACGCGATTCCCCAGAGGGGGGTATCCTATGTAAAGCGCCGAGGCGCCCGCGCGCCGGGTAGCCGCCATGAGGACGAAGATGATGACGATGAAGGCGTAGGCTTCTGATGGCCCCGCGCGCAGAACAGAAGGTCGCCCATGTCTGCCTTGGAAGCGCGCTCTTACCGGTTGGGAAGCTGCGGTTCACGCAGGCGCCGCGCCGTCAGCATTCCGAATTTCAATATTTCGAGAGTTGGCTCAACGATGCGCGGTCCTTCGCGATCGCACCTCAGCTGCCGCTCGGGCTGACGCCCTCCTATGCATCCCTGGCATCCACAGGCGATCAGCACGACAGCCTGCCTTCCGCCCTTCAGGATGCGACCCCTGATGCATGGGGGCGTCTCTTGATGGCGCGCGTTCACGGCGCGGGTCTCAGTGAATTCGACACGCTTACCCTGTCAGATGATGCGACGCGCCAAGGCGCACTCCGGTTCATCGGAGAAGACGGCGAGATCATCAGTGGACATCGCGCCCCGGTGCCGAACCTCATGCAGCTTGATGCACTCCGGGAGAGTGCGGCCAAGATCGAGCAGCGCCGCGAGATATCGAGCGAGGGTCTGCGCCAACTCGCAAACGCCGGCAGCTCGATGGGCGGCGCCCGACCGAAGGCGAATGTGCAGGACCGCGATGTCCTCTGGATCGCTAAGTTCTCGTCCCCGGGAGACCAGAGCCCTGTGGAGCGCATTGAGGTCGCGACGCTCCAGTTGGCGCGGGAATGCGGTCTGCGCGCACCAGACGCACGGCTGATGCTGGAAAGATCTAACCATCCAGTGGCCCTGATCCGACGCTTTGATCGGCGGGCGCGCAGGCGTGTCCCTTACTTTTCTGCGCGCACAGCTCTTGATAGATCAGGATCAGAGCAAGGCTCCTATACAGAGATCGCCGAGGCGATCCGGATGATCAGTAAGGCTGCGCGGGCAGATCTGCATGAGCTTTGGGCGCGAATGACATTCAACGTTCTTGTCACCAACACGGACGATCACCTGAAGAACCACGGGTTCATTTATGCCGACGATGGTCTTTGGCGTCTCTCCCCGCTCTTCGATGTGAACCCACAGGCAGAACGCCATCGCTATCTCAAGACGGCGATCATAGAAGGAGAGCCATTTGAGGCGTCACTCGATCTTGCGGTAGCCGCTGCGGAGTTCTTCGATCTATCGCAGAACGAGGCGCGCAGGCGGGCGCGCGAGATGGCCTCACTGATCGCCAATCGGTGGAGACCTCTCATGCGGCAATTCGGTATTGGCGGAGAAGACCTAAAAACTCTCGCAGACGCCTTTGAACACCGCGAGGCAGAGAAGGCTCTTAGCTTCTAATCAACATCACGGCGTAATGTGCCGCGGCGAGACCTTCGAGCAAAAAAGAAACAACCGCCAATCTCTTGACGGCTGCCCCGGACTGCAAAGCGCTGGCGGAAAACCACGGCGCTTCCGAAAAAAATCAAAGCTCTTCTTGTACGAAGAGCTAATAATCCCGCACCGCTTTGCACTCAGACAAGCGCTCATCAAGTATCCAATGAGCCCCAAAGAATTCGACTGTGGACGGCCTTCGCCGCAACATTGCCCCGGATACAACCGAAGATACCATAGACCAGCGGTGCCGCGCGCGCGTTCAGTTTTTCTGGAGACTGCGTAGCACGCGATCAAGCGCCTGGCCTTGCTTAGAATATTTTGCGGGGCTGTCTTTGACCAGATTGTAATAGGCCGCCGCATCATAGAGCTGTACCGGCAATCCCAAATCTTTCGCTGTTAGACGCCCCGTGGCCGACAGCACAAAATAGGCTGCAACATAGAGGTTGGCACGCGCCGCCACACGCGTTGATTCCGCATCCAGGAGCGCCTGCTCGGCGTTGAGAACGTCAAGCGTGGTGCGTGCGCCCAGCTTTGCTTCTTCGCGCACCCCCTCAAAGGCCGTGCGTGCTGCTTGAATTTGTCGCTCTGAAGCCTCCAACTGCGCCCGTGCAGAGGTCAGCCCAGCATAGGCATTGCCAACATCCTGCACGACGTTGTTGCTCACAACATGCAGATTGGCCCGCTGGCTATCATGCTGCGCCATCGCCCGCCGCACAGCAGAAGACAGCGCCCCCCCTTGATAGATCGTTTGGTTGGCTTCCACCCCCACACTTCCACTGCGGGTATAACTTTTGTCGTTGAACGTCTCGGTCAGGCCATAATTGCCCTGAAGCGTCACTTTGGGCGCCATCGCCGCTTCGTTGGCACTTACTGCCAAACGAGAGGCGCTAACTTGGTGTTGCGCGGCCAAAACCGAAGGGTGTTGGCGCACGGCAAGGGCCTTAGCCGCCTCTAAGCTTCCTCCGACGTCAGGCAGGCGCGGTGGCGGGCTAAGGTTGACGGGTTTGCGGCCGATGGCCGTACGGTATTCTTCCACCGCGCGCAGCAACTCCCCTTCCGCACCGGCCAACTCACTGCGGGCCTCTGCCAGCTGCGCTTGGGCAAGCGCTACATCAGTATTTGTCACTTCCCCAACTTCAAGGCGGTCGCGCGTCGCGCGCAGCTCTTCTACGAGAAACCCTAAGTTATTGTTGCGCAGCGCCACAACATCAGAGGCTTCAACAACCCCCATATAGGCTGCCACAGCCCGCAAGAGTACGCGCTGTTCGATGTCGAGCAATGTCTGCCGGGTTGCCAGCACCGTTTCCTTGGCAGTCTCGACCCGATACTGGCTGGCACCGAAGTCATAAATCAACAGCTCTGCGATCAGATTTATTGATGCGGTGAGGCTTTCAGTTGACTGCACAGCCTGAATACCGGAGCTCCGTAGAGAGCCAAAATTCTGTGTCAAACCACCCGCCCAACGCAGTACAGGTTTTAGCATCGCCTGGGCGCTGGCCACATCTTCATCTGCTGCCCGCAGCAAGGCCCGATTTTGCTCCAACAGCCCGGAATGCTCATACGCCCCAATCAAAGCATCCGCCAAAGTCTCCGCGAATGCCGGGCGGGGCACCATCAACACCAATGCCAACGGCAACGCCGTAACACCACGCTGCACAGCGCTCTTGAACCCAAATATACTCATTATTCAGCTGCCTATTGCCTGCGCGCAATTACCTTCCTATCTCGCCCGATCAAATGACCGGCCAAAAAATGGGCTTTACGCTTTATCTCGTTATAAGTGTATCAACTTTACTCTACTGCTAGGTATGCGGTCCTTTTGTGTCAAGCGAAGCGACCAAGCCCGTCAGCCCCGCCCAAAGACTGCATCCTGGGTGTTCGTGGATACTACGCGGCTTTCAAACGGTTCGTTAGTGGCGCGTTGGCGCCCCTCGATACCGTTATCGACGCGCTCAACATCGACCGCCTTCCATCGCGTCGGCACGTCTGATCTGTACCAGCAGCATCGTCAGAAGATTGAAGAACCCTTCGGCTGGGCCAAGTCCGTGGGACCACATGGTTCAAACTGCGTTTGGCGGCCTCGACAGGGTCCGCGACAATTCCCGGCGGTCATGGCGGCCTGTAAAACAGGCCACGGAAACGTCTTGTTGCCTAACGAAAGGGGCCAAATTTGACCCGGCGTCCGAAGCCGCAAAGAACCGCTTTCAAACCGTAGCGACGGAACAGCTGCCTTCTGTAGCAGCCTGCTATAAATTGCTGGATGCTCAATCCGATTCCACGAGCGGTTTTTCGGCTTCCTCAATAGCATCGAATTTGCCGACAGAAACGTCCAGCAAGACCCACCGTGCTTTTTCGTTGATGAAAACTAGGTCAAAACTGATGTGCTCGGGAAGCACAGGAAAGTAGCCGGTAAGACGAATTTGTTCGCCTCCAGCAGCGACTTGCGAATTGAGTATCTCAGGCTCCTCGACCAGCACGGGCAGCATATCCACACCTGCTTCACGGACAGGGGCAAATAAACCGGCCAATCGTGTTGGATCGTTCGCCTCCGAGAAGTCGCGTGACGCATAATCACGCAGGACTGTATAGTTTCCTGTCCAGTTGCCGTGATTGATTGCGATCATGACGTCACGGATCAATGCAACAGCAAAACTGCGCTCAACGCTTGTGTCTTCCTGTGCAGTTGCCGATCCCGCCACCAGCCCAAAACATAGAAGCACCGCAAACAATGTTCGCGGTGCTGTGACGTTGAAGAAATTGGTCAGACTTACCACGCGTAGGTTACACCAACACGACCACCGACTTGATCGTTATCAAACCCGTAGGTGACACCCGCATCGAACTGAGTGTTGTTGTTGAACCGGTAACCCATCGAAACGGCCATCGCTTGTGATCCCTCAAAGCTGCCCAATCCTGTGGACACTGCAAATTGCTTGTTTTCAGGAACATAGGGTGCCTTCAAGGCCATTGCCATCGCGATACCGGACTTGTTGTTGGCAATCGCAGCCGAGTTGTTCTGCACTGCTGAACCAAGGGACAAAACCTGGCCCAAGTTCACATCCGACGTTGCGAGATTGCCCGAAGAGTCGGATGTTACCAGCGCGACCGGACCGCTTTGTGCATCACGACTTGCCTGCGTAGCAATACCAGACGCAGTGTAAGTGTTATTGGCATTACCGAGTGTGAACTGGTTGTCGCGTGTTGCCACGGCACCATTACCAATGGCAGCCGAGTTGGTACCCTGAGCCGAGGAGAGGTTACCAAAGGACAGCGATTGTGCACCTGACGCTACAGCACCTTCCCCAACAGCAGTTGAGCGTACGCCAGTTGCTTGTGCAAGGTGACCAAAGGCTTGAGCACGTTCTGCGGTGGCCATTGCCTGCCAGCCGATTGCAGTTGTGCCGGCACCTGTGGCAACACTTTCGCCGCCAATAGCTGTTGTGGAGGGACCTGTCGCAGCGGCGGTGTCGCCCAACGCAATCGCGTCGATACCTGTCGCAATCGCTTCGTTGCCAATGGCAGTTGCATTATCTGACTGTGCATCGGCGTTTTCACCGATGGCCAATGAACGCACACCCTGAGCCGTGGCGAGGTGGCCAAAGGCCTGCGCGCGCTCTGCGGTGGCGGCAGATTGCCAGCCGATTGCCGTTGTGCCGGCGCCCGTGGCAACGCTTTCGCCGCCAATAGCTGTCGTGGAGGGGCCTGTTGCAGCAGCGGTATCGCCCAATGCAATCGCATCAATACCTGTTGCAATTGCTTCGTTACCAATAGCCGTTGCATTGTCCGTCTGTGCATCGGCGTTTTCACCAATGGCCAATGACCGCACACCCTGAGCCGTGGCGAGGTGACCAAAGGCCTGCGCACGCTCTGCGGTGGCGGCAGATTGCCAGCCGATTGCCGTTGTGCCGGGGCCGGTGGCCACGGTTTCACCGCCGATGGCCGTCGTCGATGGGCCTGTGGTCGTTGCCTCGGAGCCAATTGCAACACCGTCAACGGAGTCTGCGGCGGTGTTCGCCCCATCACCAATAGCGACAGAAAAATTACCATCAGCTGTCGTGTTCACGCCGCATTCTGCAGAGTTCGTCCCTGTCCCGGTATTGCAAGGTGCTGCCCCATCGGCAAATGCCATTGATGAGCTGCTAATCAAAAATATAACTGCAGCGCTATTTTGCAGACGTGAGAGGGAGGTACTATTGATTTTCATCGGGCAATCCTTGTTGGGCGTTTTCGCGCACGAGACATTACTTACTGTAATTGTTGTCAGAATTCGGCCTGTAGGCAGAATATTGGAGACACGGTAGCTTGCGTTAATAAGTTTCAAAAGTTTCAGAATTTTTTTGAAGTTGCCTTGGTAAGGAAAGGCGTATTGTCCGGCATATCGCTCAGAGGACGCGGTATTCCACCATCTACGGACGCACCACGAAGCATTGTAGGCTGCGCTCTATCACAGCGTGGACACGCCATTGGCGCTCACGGCGCCACACTTCAGATCATCGGGCTTGCTAAGTTGCAGTACGTCCCGCAGTCAGTTGTTCTGACTGGCATTTTGCCACTGCAGATGCTCGCTACCATCGGTGCAAAGCAGTTGTCCTGTGACCGCAGGCGCATCGATAAAGTAGCCAAGGGCTGCAGTAATATCCGCAAGGTTCACACCCCGCTTCAACACCGTATTCCGGCGCTCCTGTGCAAAGACTTCTTCAGACTGATGTTGACCTTGCAAGGTTGGCCCAGGTCCGATGCCGTTCACCCGCTGACGTCTACTTTGGCCGGGACAAAGCCATTCTGAGAGAAAGGAAGAAGATCAAGAACCTGACGATCCGACAGCGCCGCTTGCAACATCAAAAACAAGCAGCATAATCAATCACACAACCGAACCAGAGCCTCCAATGTTCAAGCCGCTCTGATGTCCCACTTTATATGACGACGGACAGGCGGTATTTAGATAAGAGCGCGCTAGGCCTCACGTGCGACAAGACTCTCTTAAGACCAAGCGCTCATAAAGCCACACTTATGCCGCGAGCCATCTCTAGGAGAGGCTTTCTAGTTCGCGGGCCCTGCGGGATCTGACAAAATGCCTGCACACACCCGCCCCCTCTTTCTCGCCCATTTTTTGGAAGCAAAATGACGTCATATTTTCAGCTGTCTGACACGGAGAAATCCATCTTTCTCAACGAGAACTGGTCCGCTCTGGACAGTGGCTACAGGTATCACGAAACGACCGTCACCTACAGCTTCCTCACACATGCAGATGGCCGTCAATCAGAGAGCTACCTTGAGGACGCGCCTTTTGTCTTTGAGACGTTCTCACCAGCTGAGCAACAGGCTGTCAGGTTCTACTTGGGCTACA
The DNA here is from genome assembly GCF_022788715.1 of Sulfitobacter sp. DSM 110093. NCBI lineage: Bacteria > Pseudomonadati > Pseudomonadota > Alphaproteobacteria > Rhodobacterales > Roseobacteraceae > Sulfitobacter > Sulfitobacter sp. DSM 110093. Next base: position 107,101 of record NZ_CP085169.1, on the reverse strand, counting down.
TCGAAAGCTTCACGAACCTGACGTTTGAAGAAGTGGGGAGCAATGATGGACAGATGGGCTTTGGCTTTCACAACATGGAGATGGGAGGCTATGCGAGCTATCCCTTCCGCGGAGACCAAGGCGTATTCCTCAATGTCGACGCGCGCCTTCAAGCAGAGCCCGAGAACTTTCATTACATTCTCGCCCATGAGATCGGCCATGCGGTTGGCCTGAGCCACACCTGGGAAGGCCAGATGCCCGCCTTTTCCGAAAGCATGCACGACATGCGGCTCATGACCGCCCTGTCCTATAACAGCGTCCTGTTCGACAGCGGCTCCACACAAAGAGGTTTTGTGACAGGGCTCCAAGCGCTCGATATTGCCGCCCTGCAAAACATCTACGGCACGCGGATAACGTCCGCCGACAATGTCTTCGCTGTCAATGAGCATGGAGGCATGAGCAAGGAGGGCACACACTGGAACATGTCGATCCTTACGCCCACCACCTTGGTCGATACCGGCGGCACGGATACCGTTGACGCAAGCGGCTTGAACCAAACCGGTCCGGCGATATTCGATTTCCGCAAAGGTCTATTTCTCGACACCGAACAAGCAATCGAAATCTATGATTGGAACCAACAGACCTGGTCAGACCCCATCACCCCCGTCTCACCCCTGCCCCGCCTGCAAATCCAGCCCGGGACCGTGATTGAACACTACATCGGCACAAGCGGCGTTGACCTGGTCATCGCAGGTTACGGAAACCAGATCGTAAATGGCGGCGGTGGCATTGATACGGTCAGCTACTCTGGCCACCAAAACAGCTACACGCTGACGCTCAGCGCGCAGCGCACCACCCTCACCGATCGACGCCCCGACCAGAATGGCACAGACACATTGGCCGACATTGAGTTTCTGAGCTTCGATACCGGCATTAAAGGCGATGAGTTTGACTTGTCACTCTTCGGAGGCGCGGCGGGGCTCGCTGAGGCAGACATGCTGAATGTGGTGGAACTCTACATCGCCTACTTCAACCGCGCCCCTGACGCGATGGGCTTGAACTATTGGGGCACCGAGTTCTCCAAAGGCTACACCCTGCCCGAAATGGCAGAAAGCTTCTTCGTGCAATCTGAGACACGTAGCACATATGAGACGGCCTTAGACGCGGATGGCACCCTGACAGATGTACCTGCCTTTGTTGCCGCCGTTTACACCAATGTACTGGGGCGCGCAGCAGATCAAAGCGGGTTCGACTACTGGGTGAATGAGCTGCAGGACAACCCTGACATTACGGCGGGCATCTTCATTCTCGCGATCCTGAATGGCGCCAAGCACCCAAGCAACCCCAGCCCCCAATCTGCACTCGACCAACAATACCTCGAGACAAAGACAGACGTGGGCGCGTATTTTGCTGTTATCAAAGGTATGTCAGACGTCGACAATGCGATCGACGTCATGAGCCGCTATAACGGGTCGCAAGCAGGAGTAGATGCGGCCATCAACGCTGCAGACAGTTTCTATGCAAGCGCCCTCGATGCCACCAACGGCGACTTCTTAATGCCCCTGGTCGGCGTTCTGGATGATCCTTTTGCCATAGCTTGACGGCTGCCCAGAACGCGCGAAACGTCTAATCGAGAAGCCACCCTGTCCGTGACGTCACTTCTCGTAAGCCGCCCCGAGAAAGGGGTGGCAGCGCTCAATGCAACAGGCGATCGCCTGTATGGTCGCCCCTAAGCGCCAAACCCCGCATATAACCGGGCTGATCCCTTGTGGCACTGCCATTTTATTGCTCATCTTGCGGCCCCTGCCCCGGTGCTTGACCTGTGCCGACGCAAAAGGACCTACTCACAGCAAGGCGGTTAATTCCACATGGGCAAATGAATGTAATTCTAACTCAAAACAAAACCAATTATCTTTAGTATACATACCATTCTTAAGTATATAGTATCAGACTATTAAGTATATTTCTGCGTCTTATTATTGCCCCATACAGTAAAAAACCATACTTTATTACCCCTTTAGGCTTATCCCTTATTGCGCTACCTCATAAGTTGTGCCTTGAGTTAATCAAGCGGCCTGCCGCTCATCGGCAGCGCGAAAAGCGCTGTGTATTGAGGCTGAACAACGAGGTTATTGCTCTCCATGATTATCAAATTCATCAAAACTTTCGCACGCGACGAAGACGGCGCCACGGCAATTGAATACGGTCTATTTGCGGCTCTTATCGCGGCAGGTATCGTTACGGTGGTAGGGCTACTGGGTGATGAACTCGTCGCTACTTTCGAAGTTATTAAGACTGCCGTCACCATTCCTGAATGACCAGATCCTTGACATTTCAGGAATTTAAAAATTGAGTATTTTCAATGATATGCCGAAGCGCGTATTGCTTGTCCTATCGACGTCTGCGGTCCTTGCCGTAGCCGTCACTTGGATCAGCATTCGCCCTGAGAGCCAGCCGGCCTCCCCCTCCCCGGGGGAGGTTGCCGTTGTAAATGAGATGCCCAGCATTGCTGTTCTGGGGGCTTCTGAACTCATATTGAAAGACACTGATTTATCGATCGGTTTTATTGAAGTGATCAATATACCTGCCAATTTGATTACTCCGGATTTTATTCTCGATTCTGAAATCAATCGAAAACGTCTATCAGGTCTTCGGGCAGAAAAGGAAATTCAAGTGGGATCGCCAATCATGGCGAGCGATCTTATTATTCCCGAGCCGCCCGAAAAACCGGTAGCGCAGCCAGAAAAGATCAGCAGGTTCACCGGGGATCTGGGAGCCGGCATGCGGGCGATCTCAGTGCCACTCAGCCGGCAAACCTCAATTGGCGGCCTAATAGAGCCAAATGACCGGATCGACGTGATGGTGTCCTACAACTCCCAGGGGGATGTGCGCGCTGTGCGAAGCATCCTTGAGAATGTACGGGTGCTGGCGCTCAATGAGATGGGCAATCGAAGCAATGACGGGCGCATGATGACGCTGGAGTTGCACCCTGAAGGTACGAAGGTACTGGCGCTCGCAGAGCAAACAGGAGAGCTGATATTTGTGCTGTCTTCCGCAGGTGATGGCGGCCAGCCAATCATCGTGCGCGATGACCCCATGCTCTCAACACGGATTTCGGGGGAAACCGTGGATAGCTACACGCCGCCGCCCAAAAAACGCATCACAGTATTCCGGGGACAGGGCGGTCAAAAACAGACCGCTTTTGCTGCGGAGGATCAGGCGCAATCGCCACTTAAACAAGAAGCTCAAACGGGAAATGATCTGCCCATCTCCCGCTAGATTTAGACCTCAGGATTTTCATCCATGCTGCCAAATATTACCAGGGCCATCGCATTAATCGCGGCTGGCTCCGTCATGCTCATCCCTGACATAAGCCCTGCACAAACCGTGATTGAAGCCACCGGGAAACCGGTTAGTCTTTTCCCCGGCGAGGGGAAGTTGATCCGTCTCGACCAGCCTTCCGAAACTGTCTTTTTGGCAAATCCGGAAATTGCAGATATCGAGGTCAAATCTGCAAACCTTGTTTATATCTACGGAAAAAGCCCTGGAAACACGACGCTCTTTGCGCTCGATGAGCTTGATAACGTCACCCTTTCGAGCGTCGTGAAGGTTGCTTTGAATGTTGGGGCGTTAAATTCGGCCGCACATTCCGCCGTATCCGCTGGCAATTACCAGGTGCGGGAAACCGAAGGTGCCGTGGTTTTGACCGGGCGTGTACCTTCCCTTGGAGATGCCACGCAGATTGAGACTGTCGTCCGGGCCCTTTCTGGTCAGGAGGTACCCATTATCAACAGCCTGACGCTCGATAATCCCGCACAGGTGAACTTGCAGGTGAAGATTGCCGAGGTTTCAAGAACGGTCACCGAGGATCTTGGGACAAGCTGGACTGCCCTGGGGAATGGATTGAATGGCGGGGTCGGTGCGCCCGGTGGCTTTGCCCTAAACACCGACTTCACTGTCGGTTCCCAATTGCAGGGCGTCAGCCTCGAAGCGCTCCAACAAGAGGGTTTGGTGACCATCCTATCAGAGCCAAATCTTACGGCGCGATCAGGCGATAGGGCCAAGTTCCTGGCCGGGGGCCGCTTCCCCTATCAAACCGCGGCTTCGGATGACCGAGTAGAGGTCGTTTTTGAACCCTATGGCGTGGAGTTGGAATTCCAGCCCGAGGTACTTCAATCGAACAAGATTAAGCTTGAGGTCGACACCACGGTCCGTGAATTGGATTTCTCAAATGGCAGCACCTCCAATACCCAAGGGCTCCCCCTGATCCTGGAGCGCAGCGCAGCGACGACAATCGAGGTTGGCAGCGGCCAAAGCTTTGCAATTGCTGGTCTGTTCAAAGCCACATCGCAGCAGTCCATTGATGAGGTCCCCGGCCTCGGTCAGGTTCCCCTTCTGGGCGCCCTATTCCGTTCTACTAGCTATCAGAGCGGCGAGAGTGAGCTGGTGATCATTGTGACCCCCTATCTGGTCGAACCAGGCGACCCAAAGAAGTTCAAGACACCCGTCGATGGGTTTAGACCGGCCGGCACATTGCAGCGCGCTCTGACAGGAGAGCTTTCGGTGGGCGTGCCTGTGGAAGACGGCAATGCAATTTCCATCAAGAGCATCAACGGTAAAGCGGGGCTACTTCTGCAATGAGTATCTCCAGAATATCTTTGATGGCTGCCCTGGCTTCCCTATCCCTTGCAGCAGCCTGTTCGGCGCCTGAGCCCAGTGTCTCGGTTCTCGACCGTCTAAACGCCCCCTATGTCGAGGCGCAGCATCAATTCCATTTCGGTCATGGTGCAGCCAATCTGACAAGTCATGAGCGCGGCAAGCTCAACAGCTTCCTGCAGGCAAGAGCGCTGCGCAGTGAGGATGTGTTGATCATCACAATCCCGACCAGTGGCGATAACAATACCGACGCTGCCCGTGTCCAGAATGTAACCGCGGCCCTGTCTCTGGTTCCGTCACGCATTAAGCTCTCAATGCAGGAAAGCTTTGCCAAGCGCCCATTGGAAAGACATCAAATAGGGCTGATCAGGGTCGCACGCGCCGAGGGGATCAGGGTCACATGTCAGCCGGGCGTTGAAGACCTAGGATGCGCCAATGCCATCAATCTCGCGCATATGATCCACCGCCCTGCGGACATCTTATCACCAGCACCTACAGCACGCACGGCAGCGCGTTGACCGTTTTGTTTTGAGGGGATTGACGTGTTTCAGGGCAAAGTAAAACTTAACGCACGGTTTAAGCGAACCCAGATCGAAGCCTTCGTTGAATCCGAAGATGCGCGAGACGCAGCCGAGAAGCTTGTGGCCCAGATTGGCGAAACCGCAAGTCTTACGATCCACCCGGGCACCGCGGCCACGGCCGCCCGCCTCATTGGCACAGCCCCTCTCGGCGATATCCTTATCGTCGAGTTGGGGGCTGCGCTCGGGCCAGCTATGGACCGGATCAAGGAACTGAAGGAGGCCGGATCACGGGTGATCGCCGTCGGTCACGTGAATGATATTCCGACATATCAGGATGTTCTTGATGCCGGGGCTCAGGAATACCTTCCGCTTCCACTGGGTGATCGTCAGCTGCAGATATCGAAGCTGCTGGGCTCGGTCGCACCAGACACACGCACCAAGGCACAGTCTCGCTGTATTGCTGTCTGCGGGGTCTCCGGGGGCTTGGGCGCCAGCGCCATCGCCGAGAACCTCGCTGTGGCATACCTTGATGCAGCGGGGAGCACAAAAGCCAAAGGTGATCTGCAAAACCGCGTTGCTCTGCTTGATGCAGACCTCGAATTCGGCTCGATTGCAGCTGACCTCGATACTGATCTGACAATGGGGCTTTTAGACGCCCTGTTGGTGCCAGAGCGGGTTGATGACACCTTTCTTACCTCGACAATGGCAACGCCCTTGGACGGGCTCTATCTTTACTCCGCCAGCGTAAATGATCCCTCCAGCACCTCCGAGATGGAGGCAAATCTACCATCCCTTCTACGTCGTTGCCGCCAGAGCTTCCCTTTAACAGTTGTAGACTTGCCGCGAAGCCTATTGGCGGCACAGCCAGAGCTGGCAGAGGAGTTGGATGATATCATCTTCATTTTCGGACCAGGTTTCTCCTCAGTCCGAAACTGCAGCCGCCTGGTTGAAAGGGTCAGTAAAAGCTCGAACCCACCGCGCTTTTCTTACCTGATGTCCAAGCGACGCCGAGGTGCAGGGCTCACGCCAGCAGAGGTCAAACAGGCGCTGAACATCAGTGACCTGCATGAGCTGCCTGAAAGCGCATCCGACTTGGCCCGCGCCTCGCTGAAAGGTCAGCCCGTGAGGAGGATCTCAAAAAAAGGGCCCTATAGCCGGGCCATCACGCGCCTGATGAACGATCTCGAAGAGCCTGTAAATCTGGGCTCACAGTCAAAACGGAAGGGCCTCTTTGGGGGGAAGAGGCATAACAAATGACGCTAACGGAAAGCTTCCCTGATCAAAAGACCCCCTCAATACCGGCAGAGTTGCTTCAGAAAATCAATGCGCTCATTTCAAGTGGCGCGGAGCCTGGGCCTCACGTCGTAAGCCGGGCCATAGATTGGTATGAGGCGCAGACGGGCCAGGAAATACCTATTGATGAGCAACGCGAGCTGGTTCGATCTCTTAGTGAGAAGGCCAGCGCTCTGTCTGAACCAGAACCAGGGGCCCTGCCGGACACGTCAGCACACCCTGCCCGGAGCGCCTCTCTTGCCGGGTTTGATCGCCACCTCAACAGCCTCAGTCAGCGCGTCATGCCGGAAATTATGGCGCTTCTCGACCTTACCGAGCTCGCCTCAGGACCGGATGATCTGCAGCGCGAGACCATCGCCCGGGCTGTTCGCAGCGTCAGCAGAAAACAGAAATTAGAACTTAACGGGGCCGAAAGCACTCAGCTGGTTGAGTATGTCCTCGACGATATGATGGGCTTTGGCCCCCTCGAGCGGCTGCTGGCTGACGACACAATATCCGACATCATGGTGAATGGGTCCAAGCAAGTCTACATTGAGCGGAACGGGCAGCTAGAACTTACAGGCGTCACCTTCCGGGACAATCAACATGTCCTCAATATTGCAACACGGATCGTATCGCTGGCTGGCCGTCGTGTTGATGAAACCACCCCCCTGGTTGATGCCCGCCTGCCAGATGGTAGCCGTATCAATGTGACGATCCCTCCGCTTGCTCTGAAGGGACCGACGCTAACAATCCGGAAGTTCCCCAAGGGCGAGCTGCAGCTGGCAGATCTTGTGGCGCGCGACAGCCTATCCTCACCCATGGCAGAGTTTTTGCGTCTTGCGGCAAAGATGCGATTGAACATCCTTATTTCGGGAGGAACAGGGTCCGGTAAAACCACCCTGCTGAATGCGATATCAGGCGAGATTTCAGAGGCCGAGCGCATTGTGACAATCGAAGATGCTGCAGAGCTGCGGCTTCAACAGCCGCATGTCGTATCTCTGGAAACGCGGCCACCCTCGATTGAGGGACTTGGCGAGATCACCATGCGTCATCTGTTCCGCAATACGCTTCGGATGCGCCCCGACAGGATCATCATCGGCGAAGTGCGCAGCGAGGAGGCGCTGGACCTCTTGCAGGCAATGAACACCGGCCACGACGGCTCGATGAGCACCCTTCATGCCAATTCCCCCCGCGAGGCGCTGACACGCCTAGAAAGCATGATCGCCATGTCAGGGACCGCCCTTCCAAGTGAATTCGTTCGCCAGCAGATAAGCTCCGCGATTGACCTGGTGGTTCAAATATCGCGCATGCGAGATGGGGTACGTAGGATCACCTCAATCTGCGAAATCGTGGGCGCTGAGGGCAACACGCTCAGCATGCAGGAACTGTTTTGCTTCACCCCCGATCTGACCCGCACGGGCGAGACCATCATTGGAGAGTTCCAAGCAACAGGCAGCACCCCCTATTTCACGACGCGGGCGGCAGAAATGGGTCTGGAAAGCACATTGCGCCGTACATTGGAGATTTAGGATGCTGCAGATATTTGCTTTCTTCCTCCTCATATTCGGTGTCTTTGCGACCACCGGATTGGTCTTCGCCATTACACTCGACCGTGCGCGTCAGACACGCCTTCAAAGGTTGGTCAAGTTTACCAAGAACCATCCACTTCAATTCTCTGATCGGGCGACACGGCGCCTTGAAATTGAGGATGAAGGCGAGACTGGCAAGGTCGACAACAGCCGCTTCGCGCGCCTGCTTGATACCCGTCTGCGAGAGGCCGGGTTGGAGATGAAACCCAGAAGCGCCATAGCGGTGATGGTGATTATGGCCATCGTGATGGTCGCGGCATTCCAGATTCTTAAACTGGCGCCCCTGCCCTTGGCTCTGCTCATTTCCGGGCTGTCCAGCTACCTGTCTTTCACTGTCTGGCTCGGTCATCTGCGCTCACGCAGGATTAAAGCGTTTAACGAAGCATTGCCTGATTGCCTTGATGTGTTTGCCCGCGGGCTTCGGTCCGGGCAGCCGGCACCGGTTGCCCTGCGGGTGGTGGCCAATCATGCCAAGGGCATTGCCGAGGAAGAGTTTAGCTTTTGCTGTGAAGAAATGCGTCTGGGAATAGGATTGAACGAGGCGCTTGGCGGTATTGCTGATCGCATCGGCTCCCAGGAAGCAAGGTTCATTGTTATTGCTGTTGGGCTTCAGGTCGAAACCGGTGGCAATCTGGTCGAGACACTGGAAAACCTTGCCAATATGTTGCGAGAGCGCCGTAAGCTGCGCAAGAAGGCTGCTGCTTTATCAGCAGAAGTCAGGGTCAGTGCCGCAGTCCTATCCTCCCTTCCCTTCGCTATTGGCCTCATCATCTGGATGGTGAACGGCGAATACCTTCAGCCACTTTTCATAGATGCGCGCGGACGTATCCTTGCGCTGGTCGGCGTTGCCTTCCTCGGCATGGGTATTTTCAGCATGTATAGATTGTCGCGTCTCGATGTTTAGTGAAATTCCCCCCCTTGTTCTGATACTCATCGCAGCACCAATCCTCTATTTTGCACAGACAGCGGTGTTGAACGCTCTCGACGGACGCGAGCGCATGGCGCGACTGAACCGCACCATGAACCTGAAACGCAATGATCGGACCATGCCGAGACGATCAAGCTCTGGCTTCCTGCTGGGAATGGCAAAGCGCGTTGCCATAAACACCTCCGAGCGGTTCTCCATCGTCAATGGGGGCGAGGCGGAAGCCTCTGCCAAGTTGCTCCGCACCGCAGGGTTCCGCGGGCGAGACGCTCTGCTGATCTACTCCTTCTTGAAGTTGTTGCTGCCGATCGGAGGTATAGGTTTTACCTGGCTTTGGTTCTCACTTGATGCGTCCAGCGAGATGGGGGTGTTCATGAAAATCATGATTGCCCTCGCCGCTGCACTTCTGCTCTCCAAGCTCCCAGATGCGGTCCTCAAATTTCGTCAAAAGCAAAGGTATACCGAGGTCCAAAAAGCTTTCCCGGACATGTTGGAGCTGCTGGTCATCGCGACTGAGGCGGGGTTGAGCTTCGGGCCTGCTCTCAACCGAGTGGCGCGCGAGTCACATGCTGTAGCTCCAACACTCTCATTCGAAATCAGACAGTTATATGTCGAGCTTAATGTCATGCCAGACCGTGACGGGGCTTGGGTCAGGCTCTCGGAGCGTTTACCCCTCTCGGAAATATCAATCTTTGCCAATGCGATGATGCAGGCCGAACGCTATGGCACCCCGATCTCGCAAGCCCTGCGTACCCTAATGCGCGACCAACGCGCGCTTCGCTTGTTGCGGATCGAAGAACAAGCGGGGCGTATCCCGGCCTTGATGACGATCCCCTTGATCCTTTTCATCATGCCCGCGCTCTTCGTGGTGTTGATCGGTCCGGCCGCCCTCAACATTCTCGACAATATCATGGGAGGGGCTTTGAACTGATGCCTCATAGATGCAGTTTTTGGAGGAATGAGGACGGCGCTGTCGCCGTGGAATTTGCACTGATCTTACCGCTCTTGCTGGCGATCCTTTTGGGGATTGCCTGCTTTGGGCAATACTTCTCGATTGCGCATAGCTTGCAACAGCTTGCCGCTGAAACCGCACGATACTCTGTCCGAGGGCTAGGAAGAGAAGAACGCGAGGACAAGGCCTACGTTTTTATCGAAGAAGCCAAAACACGTTTCCCAATCCTACAGGGTGACAATGTCACCGAGTTAATTTCGATGGATGTGACGCCTGGGCCAGGCATCAAAGTGACCCTCACTTATGATCTGACTGGTTCTGTAATCGACCTAGTGGATGGCTTCCTTGGCCTTAAAATCACCAAGGTCTCGAGGAGTAGCCATCTTGTATATTAAAGGCTTCCTGAAGCGCTTTGGCAAAGACGAAAGCGGTGTCGTGATCATCATCGCGGCCCTCATGCTGACCGTCCTCATGGGATTCATGGCGCTCGCCATTGATGTTGGTCTCCTTTATTTCCAACAGAAAAAACTGCAAACAGAGGCTGATCTGACGGCCGTGAGCGCTGCCTCGAACTTGTGGTCGGATCCGGACGAACATGCTCTCGAAACAGTGAAGTGGAATGGCCTTGAGCCGGATGCTCTCACGGATATCAAATATGGTCGCTTCATCCGCACTGAAGATGCGAAACTCGAACCGGGGAGGTCATGGGTTGAGCCAGGCGATAACGCTGCGCAGGTCACCCTGAACAAAGAGGTGCCCCTATATTTTGCACAGATCTTTCTGGATCAAGATACGACGCGCATCCAAGCGGAGGCGACAGCTGCACGCTATGATAGCGCTTCTTTCAGTCTGGGCTCGAGATTGCTCAGGATTGATGAGGGAATTCTAAACGCGGTTCTGTCTGCGGCTCTGGGCACAACGGTGGGCCTCGATGTCCTTGATTATGAGGCCTTGGCAGATGCCGATATCGACCTGCTGTCTTTTTCGGACGCATTAGCGTCACGACTTGATGTTACGGCGGGAAATTATGAGGTTCTACTCACGAAAGAGGCTGATCTTACAAATATCGCCGGAGCTCTTCTCGACACAGGTCTTGGAGAGGAAGTTACAACCGCCTTAACCACCATCATCAACAGTGGAGCTTCAGAACTTCTAAACGTCTCCGATCTCATTTTGATCGAAGGAGAAGATGTGAAGGCCCTCGCTCCTGACCTCCTGCCCAAGATCACCGTCAAAGCGCTCGATCTACTGAAGGCATCGGTGGATATCATTAATGCAGAAAGACATATCGAGTCAGACCTCGATGTCGGCATCGACGGTTTGGTCTCCGTAGATTTCGACCTGGTGGTGGGCGAGAAGAAAGCAAAATCAGGATGGATTACCATCGGAGAGCGCGGTACGACCCTCCATACGGCACAGACACGTCTTAAGCTGGACCTGAAACTAGAGCCCTCGATCTTCGCTCCTCTGGGCCTTGACATCTTATCTGTTAATTTACTGCCGCTCTATATCGAGGTTGCCGGTGCCACCGCCTCACTGACAGATATCGACTGCAGCGTCTCAGAACCCGATGATGTCATAGCCCGTTTTGATACCGGCACAGACCCTCTGAACGGCGTAACAGGGACACATGTGGCTGAGGTATTCCTGGGGCAGTTCGATCCGCCAGACTTCAATGATAACACGACCCCATTGAACAAAGACAAACTTCATCCCGCAGATTTACTCAAGATTGAGGTAGATTTGTTTCTGGCTAAAGTGGAAATAGCTGTGCTGTTGGAAGCGGCAATACCCCTAGGTATTTCCGAACAAGCACAGACAGAATTTATCCTTTCCGAAGTTTCTAACTACGATCCTCCGCCATTCAAGGAAATTGGTTCTGGTGACCTTTTGACCGGAGTCCTTTCGGCGGTCATGAAAGAAGTTGATGTTTCATGGGACTTTGACCTCGAACTCTTGGAGATCAACTTTGGTTTTCTCACCGCTATAGTTGAAGCGACTTTAGAAGGTACTCTGAATACCCTTCAAAGCGGCATTCCCCCTATCTTGAGTGGTCTAACCTTAGCTCTGGACGATGCGATCGACGAACTAATGGAGACACTCGGCCTTGGCATTGGAGAGGCTGATCTGGCTTTGCATGGTCTCGCTTGCGACAAACTTCTACTTGTCCGATGAACATGCCACCTTTCAAATATGATTTTTCCCAATTGGAGATAAAGTTGCCCCTCCCTAAATCACTTCTCCGCCCCCTCGGCGCTCTACTCCTGGCTGTCTCTGTTTCGGCCTGCACCGTACCCACAGAGCAAAGCCGGCCGACCTCTGACGCAGGACCTGCCTCATCAAGTCTGAGGCTTGCGCAGGCTACGGCCAAGTCCGGAGACCACCAGACCGCCGCGCGCTTGTTTGAAAACATCGTAGAAGAGGAGCCGGAGTCTGTGTCCGCTCTACTGGGATTGGGCGACAGCTACTCACGCCTTGGACAGCAAAACCGTGCTGCAGCGGTCCTCAACCGTGCCCATGAGCTCGATAATCGCAACGTCGAGGTCCTATCGGTCCTAGGCCGCGTCCATCTCTCCCAACATCAAGCAGAAACCGCACTGGCCAATTACAACAAGGCCCTGAAAATTGACCGAAGCAATATCTCAGCCATCACGGGCAAGGGCGTGGCCCTCGATACGCTATCGCGCCATGCGGAGGCTCAGGAGGCCTATCAAAGCGGGCTCTCACAATATCCGGCCAACTATGTGCTGCGCAACAACTACGCCCTTTCGCTGGCGCTGAGTGGCCAACAGACGAAGAGTATTGCAATCCTGCAGGAGTTGGTGCGCGATCCGGTCGTGGCGCCACATGTCCGAGACAACCTGGCCATGGTCTATGGGCTTGCCGGGCGGGAAAACGACGCAAGAGCAACGCTTGCTTTGGATCTTGAAGCCAGTCAGATCGAAGAGAATATGGGGATCTACCGCGCCCTGAGACGGATGCTTGGCGAGGGCAAGAAAATCGGCGCACTGGTCTACGCATAGTATCCTGTGTGCAGATTTTCGTACGGAAGTGAGCCCCATTTAGAATGGACCCAACTGGCTGGACCAGAAAGCCCTCAGCATCTGATGCTTTAGACGTGCTTTGCTTTCGGTGCCGTTTAAGAGGAAACTGGTCGTGATAGCTGAGCCCCCCTGTCTATCAGGAGGTGGCCGAAATTCGTGAAGGATACCGAAAACGCGTTTGCGGCGTGCAATTGATCGGTAATCCCCCCATTTCTAATGGGGTCCAGCCGTAGAATTCACGCGGCTGTTTTCAGTTTCATTGCGGGTGTCATGCCGCCGATGCCCATGTTGGGTCGCTCGTTGTTGTAAGATGGGGTGGTTGCCGCCCTCCCCAAACGGCATCGCAATGTGCCAGGATGTGGTCCTGAAAGAGCCCCAAGCTGGTAACACCTAAATGAGTGTATAGGGTGAAATCATCGCGCTATTGCGGCTCTGATCCGAGCACCAAGTTCTCTGGGTTTGAATGGCTTAGTGATAACTTCTATCGCACCAAGTGCCAGCATTTCGGATTCGGCACTTTCACCAACCCGAGCGGTCAAAAAGATAGCTGGAACATCTGCAAGGCCTGGAAGTTGCCGTAACTTTTCGAGTGTTTGAGGGCCTGACATATCTGGCATCATGTAATCGAGTAAAAGAACCTCTGGATTGAATTCAGACGCTCTAAGGAGAGCGGCTTCGCCAGAGTCACATTCGGCCACCTCGAAACTATCATACAGCTCAAGGGAAAGCTTGATGATCTCAAGAATGTCAGGTTGATCTTCAACGATTAGTATTTTGATAATATTCATTATTAAATCTGGCTTAAATCGGCAACTTCGTTCCGATCCAGTACTTATCGAGTTCAGTAATTGAAGTCACTCAAACTTTAAAATTGTTAGCCAAATTATAACTTTAAGGCGAGATATGGGCGCACACAGCATCGGCTTTTATGATGAGTTTTGCGCCCGCAACATTACTAGGCAAGCGCCGGGACCTGTAAATCATTAGGTTTAAGCCGCGATCAAGATAGGCTGGCGCTGCCCCGCGACAATCATGTCGATCCTCGCAAGGCGCGCGCCACCGCGGCTGCTCGCTCCGCCGGAACATCGCCCGGCATCCGCAACACCAGATCGTTTCCAAGCTCAATCGTGATGATGCCGGCGGCCCGGCGGGCAGCCGCTGGCGGACCAGCGTCCTCAGGCCCCCCGTAACCGGCACAAAGGCTGGCAGAGCAGCAGGCGCTACCCCGGCCATGGCGTCCGCCGGCAAGTCCAACTCCCCCTGGCGTGCCCGCCGCCGCCACTCGGAGAGTTGATGCGCGGCCAAGTCGTGCTGTCGCGCGACATCCACCACCCGCACACCGGGCTGAAAGCTCTCGGCTACAATCCGGGCCTTCACATCATCTGGCCAGCGTCGATATCCCCGCGTTCGCTGCAAAACCTCAATGCAGCCATCAAACCCATTCCCGCCATCTGCCATCGCCGTCTCCTTCTGAATGCACAGAGAGAAACTCTCCGCTCCATCAGCGTAACGGAACCGTGGAAATCAATGCGACGGGGACGGCGCTTACGCTTCAAACGTGGACCATGAGATTCCTAAATGGGCCCAATTTAAAAAGGGTTTGAACGGGTGTGCTCCCGCTATAGGACGTTTCTAAGCAACCGTCGTCTGGATCGCGGCGTGATTTATACCGGAACAAAATGTAAGCCTTGGGAGGGGGCTGGCTTCTTGCCACTACTTTACTTGCCCCGGGATTCTCGCTCGCAATAGCTGTCGTCATTGCACAACATCGCTTTTTCTATGAGAGCGCAATCACAGGGCAGAACCCGCTTTAGAGCTTGTGACCGGGCAGCTTTAAAGCCTGCTGAATCCAACTTACCAGTTGATCTTCATCGAGCCCCTCATCCTCATGAATATCCAAGTAGCGGGTTCCTTCGACTTTGGAGGCCTTCGGCGGCACTGGATCAAGTGAAGAGCCCGTCATGAACGTGATCTGCACATAGCTCTTGTAGCAGTACATGGCGAGAAACCAGCCGTCCTCCTTGCCATAAAACGGGGTATTCCACCGAACCTGTTTTCGAACCTCGGGAAAAGCTTTTACAATCAAGGTGTCGATCTGTCTTCCAAGCTCATACTTCCAGCCCGGCATTGCAGAGATGTACGCCTGCACAGATGGATCGCCATCCCCTTTGGGGATATAAGGGTTGGTGCTCGATGAATGCGTTGGCTTGTTGGTATCGGTCATAATCCGAGTTTAACACGAAAATTACAAAGTGCCGAGCTCCGCCATCCGGCAGCATCTTTGTAGCTTCGGGCTCTCATCCGGCTTTCGCCGCACTGTTTGCACGCCAATTCACAGCTTTAGGATCACTGGCGGGGGGTCACGACGCCACACCCCCCTGTTGGGAAACTGCGGCCGTTTCTGGCACTTATGTTGGGCGATAAGTTTCTTGCATTTGTAGGGTGTCTCGCCGATCGTCGCCATACTGCTACCCATGATTGCCAGCTTTAACAAAACCGCCTCCACACACCCAAAGGCAAAAGCATTAAAAAAAGGAATACCATGACCAAACCTTTGAATAAATCCGAGCTCGTCGCAGAGATTGCCGCACATGGAGAAATGACGAAAGCAGAAGCAGTAGCCGCACTTGATACCGTTGTGGCCGTCATTACAGCACAGATGGTCGCAGGAAAAACTGTCATCCTGCCAGGCCTTGCCAAGTTTGAGACACGCGACCGCCCTGCCCGTCAGGTTCGCAATGTCTCCACAGGTGCGATGATAGACAAAGCCGCTGACCGCGCCGTTAAGATATCGGCTATGACTGGAATTAAAGCTGCCGTTAACGCTTGACGCGTTTTCAGCTGTTTAACAAGCGGGTGGACTGCCAGAGATGAACAGGTTGGCGGTCGCCTCAGCGGATGGAGCGGCTCTCGGAAATCTGGATCATAATTCTACTGGGTAGCGAGGCTTGGGCCTGTTCGAAATAGGCTTACATCGTTGGTGAATACCGTATCAGGCTCGAGGCGGATCAGACGCCCGGACGGATCATCGACGCGGGCGATCTCGGAGACAAACCAAAAGTTCCAATCCCTCTCTGGGCCGAGGTAGCGGGTAAGCAGGCGCTTGAACAAGTCGGGTTTCATTGGATGTATTGCGGCCCGACCGCGCATGCCAAGATGCCGCAAAATGCCTCCCGCATTGTCGTATTGCACAATTTCGACAGCCACACGCGGGTCATGCGCAATCCGTTCGATTGAAGCACTGCTTTTTGAGCCCAGCATCCAGAGCGAGCCTTCTTCCCACTGGAACCAGACCGGCGCATTTCGCGGGGCGCCGTCCTCTGCGACCGTGGCAAGGTTGGCCATGAGAGGAAGATGTATGATCTGCTCGAACTCAAATGCGGTCTTCATTTGCTCACACTGCGACGAACAAACTGCATTAGCAACTTTCGGCCTGACAACGCTAAAGGTTGTTGGCAGGTTGAGCGATAATCAGGCCTCTACAAACTAGGGCTGAACCTGATGTTTGGGCGGTTTTGCGACGTATCCGATTGATTTGTTGTTGCGAGACAGCAAGGCTACCGAAGGAGATACACTTTTGGGTGTGCAGGTTTTGGTAGTGGGTCTCTGTCCAGCTGCTGTTCACTGCATCGAACCGAATGACCGCTATGTATGAAATAGGAGCGGGTAGAAGCACACCCACTCCTATTAATAATCACCCGCCGGGCGTTGCTGCTGACCCCGCGAGAATTCCACCATCAATCGTCAGTTCAGTGCCCGTCATGTAGGCGGCTTCGTCTGAGGCGAGCATGACGGCAAGAGCTGCGACCTCTTTCGCCTCGCCAAAACGCTGCATGGGTGTGTCGGCCACCATTAACGCCTCCCGGTCCGCCCTATCAGGACCGTCGCCAAGCATCTGTTCCCACATCGGCGTCATGATCGCTGCCGGATGGACTGAGTTACAGCGGATGGCGAGGCCTTGACCGGCACAATAAAGCGCTACCGATTTTGTGTGGTTGCGGATTGCAGCTTTCGAGGCGGCATAAGCAGCGGCCATTGGAATGCCAACCAGGCCAGAGCGGGACGAGATATTAATAATGCTTCCCACACCTTTTTTCCGCATGGCACGGATGGCATAGCGGCAACCGAGGAAGGTGCCGTCGCTATTCACGGCATGAACGGCCCTCCAGTCAGCCAAGGAAGCGTTTTCAGGATCGTGAGCCGGCGGTAAGCTATCAAACGGCCCTTCAAGACCGGTGATGCCAGCGTTGTTGACCAGCACGTCGAGGTCGGGAAAGCGCTCTGCTACGACATTCCAATCAGCCTCGGATGCCACGTCAAGGCGGGCAAAGGTTGCGCCGATCTTGTCGGCCATGGATTGCCCGGTCTTGGCGTCAACGTCTGTCAGTATGACGTTAGCCCCTTCATCGCAAAATGCGATTGCAATGGCGGCACCAATACCTCGGGCGCCCCCTGTTACGAGGGCGGTTTTGTTCTGTAGTCTGAGCATAAAATCTCCGTGAGATTCGTGTTCGCTGGATCCCAAGCGTCGATCGCTCAGAGCGCATTGCCGCCCTGTAGGCGGATTACCGGAGGCGTTTATCCATTGTCGTTCACTCCTCTACGAATGGTAACAAAATAGAAAACGATATTATGACGGTCAAGCGCACATAAGCCGCCATTCGCGGACCGTGCGGCATCTGACAAATGGGCACCTTGCAGTCATTCGCCCCGCTATCTTCGGCGCGCAGGCCGCGGCAATCACATCAAATGCAAAATGAATGCGGTCATAGGGGAACTCGCCCCCCTCGTTGGTCCAGTCGAGACACCAGCGTTGATGAACGTTCTCACGTCTCGATGCACGGCCTGTTCGCCACGATCAACACGCCGAGAAACCTCCCGGATCGACAAGGCCCCCTCTCCGGCCAACGCCTTCACGATGGCCAGGGAGGGGCCAAAACCCGGTGCATGTCGTCTTAAGTTGCGAAATTCAGCGTGGGCGTGGCGTCGGCGGCCGCGCTCAAGCGAACGGTTAGAGTGTTCATTTCAGCATCCATTCGTGTGAATTACCCTTCGATGCGCATGCGCATCATCTTCTCAGGGTTTGCCTCGATCGTCTGCAGATACGCTTGAACAGCGGCCGCAGGCACACTGTCACCCTGCTCGTATTTTTGAAGGGTTTTCAAATCCACGCCAAACATGACGGAAAATTGCTTCTGGGTCAGGCCCACTGATGTTCGGACTTTTTTGACCCATTCTTTGGAGGCGTTCTTAGACTTCAGCTTGGGAGACCTTCGGATAAATTCAGGGTGCACCCCGACCGCCGCAAGTTCATTTGCCAGACGCTCCCGCGAAGCCACCTGTGGCAGAACCAACAGTGCTTCACCCTCATCAATCACGCTTTCCACTGCCCGCTTGGCAAGCAGAAGCTTCAGGCCGCATTGTGCGAGAGCTTGCGTTGCCGCAATCGCATTGATTTCAGCAGAGTCACCCTTAGGACGAAGAACGACGCTTTCTTTTGAACCGGACTGGTTGCGGTCGACGACCTGGACTGGCCCCAGTCGTCCGAACACCTCCTTCAATTCTGCATTCTTCATAATCTAACTCCTCAAGTACTGAAGCAGCAATCTGACGAAGCCTACTGGCTCCCAGGCCGTTTGGATCAAAGCCTTCGCCGTGCAGGTGAAGCCCTTTTGCCAGAATATGCCGGCGCTCTTGGTCGACCTCGACTTCAGCCATAACCTTCAAGAGCCCTTCGGCTATCTCGATGGATATGATTACAACCGGGTCATCAGAGTCGTCGATCAGGATCACTGCTTTCTCCATATAACATATACCCTGATAGGGTAGTAAATCAAATACATCTCGCGAAGCCTTGTCGTAGCGCAGAACGCAAAAACCGTTCACCACGAGGGCAAATTGGAGCGCGACGCAGCATCGGTTAGTTGGGCGCGCAGCATCGTTCTCGCCGAAACCAGCACGAGCGCCCAGCTCCAGACGCTGCCGTTCGACAAGCTGGCGCTGAATTCACCAGGCTCAAACAAAGCGGTCGCTTGCATCACTCGCGAGAAGGTCGGTTTTTGGGAAGTCACTATTGCTGGGTGGGTTAGAACCTATCACAAACCGATCCATCAGAAAGGACGACGCTGTCCATCGGAATATCCCATGGCATAGGAAAAATTGTCGGAATGCGGCAATGGGAAAATCCGACGCCAATAACCTTTGGCAAAGGATCGAGCTGCGCCAAGGTCTTGTCGTAATATCCGCCCCCATTGCCGAGCCGAAAACAGGCTTCGTCCACGCCCAACAATGGCGAGATCACGACATCCGGCACCGCTTCTGCGCCGCGCGTGGGTACCGGAATGTTCCAGATACCGCGTTCCATTGCACAACCTGGCTGCCAGGCGCGGAAACTCAACGGCGCGTTTTTTTCCGCGACAACCGGGAGAAGAACAACAGCACCAGCGGCATGCGCCTTGGCCATCCAATCGCGCAGGTCCGGCTCCCCGCGAATTGGCCAATAAACAGCGATCTTCATGCCCTGCTGCGGGACGACGCGTGTCTCGAGTTTTGTGATAAGATTTGCGGTCATCGCGGCACGCTGCTGAACGGACAATTGCCGCCGCGCCTCCATCAAACGGGCACGCTCTGCCGTTCGAAACCGGGCCACATCTCGCATCCTTATTGGATCGACTGGGTTCCCATCGATCAAAAGATGGGCCATGCACGGGTCCGAGCCGCCTGTGACGTCATCCTCCATCATCAGTCCCTCTCTGACCTCACATTATTGATGTCCGATAGAAGTTCTGTTGTCAGACTGCGCCGCGCAAGGGTTCCGATCAAGTCAGACCGCGTGACAATACCAACGATACTGCCGTTGGCCAGAACCCGCACGGCATCAAAGGCGTCATCCGCGCCACCGCTGGCAATAGCCACCAACAATCAATATTTCCCCAATGTCACGTCCGTCAGGTAAGCTACAAACTCCTACTTCGCGATCATAGCTGCGCCGTCCTTCCAAGGTGCAGCGAAGCTGAACACCTTTAACTATCCCAGTGATTTGCCGCGTAGCGCGATCGCCAGATTTACTGCCGCGTTCAGCACAGTCGAGATTAGCAATCCGGATCGGGATAAGGCCAACAACAATAGTATCGCCATCCCGGATGCGGGTAACGGTGTCAACAAGCTGCGCGCCGGGCGATGCAGTCGAAGTTTCCTGTGTTCGACGAACACTCTTCCGTGCGCTACCGTCTGTCCATGCGCCTCCCCCTCTTATTATGCGCGGTTTGCTGGCATCTTGCTGAACGGCAGTCTGATTTTCAGGTCGCAGCACTATCGCCGACAGCAAGACTGCGCAGCCAATCACCGGCAGAAAAGATGATAAACCGTTTTTGCGGCGGCGGAACTTCGTGACTTTTGACATTCTGTCCAGTTTGCTGGGCAAATCAGGCAGCAATTTGACGAAAGAGGTTCAAGAAAGGGCGACCGGCGACCCTTAGGTCACAACGCTGTTGCCGGGCTGCCGATATCAAAAACACCCATCAGGCAGAGAAAACCCCCGCTGCCATCGGGCAACGGGGGCTCTTTGTTCAACATCAAGTGCTGAACTAGCTCATGCTTCGCGTTCCAGCTTTTTACGTGCCAGCTTACGGGCACGACGGATCGCTTCGGCTTTCTGACGCGCGTTTTTCTCGGAAGGCTTCTCGAAATGCTGCTTGAGCTTCATTTCACGGAGTACGCCTTCCTTTTGGAGTTTTTTCTTTAGAACCCGGAGGGCTTGATCAACGTTGTTGTCGCGAACACTAACCTGCATGTGGTTTCCACCAACTTTCTTGTTAAAATTGTAATAATTTCCAGTAACTGGCGGGATAGAAACCCTAAACTGACTTGTATAGCAAGGTCGGATATGCGGAACAAAACTGCCAATTTCCACTGTTGCGCCGAGGCCCACTCAACCTACCATAAAAACATCGTATCGCGTTGTTTTACCGATAATTTGATGGGTGCATTTCTGAACACCCTCTAGAGGATCAGCCTTAGCGGGCCACTTTAGCACCACGCGTTTACGTGCATGTGCGATCGCCAATCGTACAAGATCAGCAGCGTCATCGTCTGCGCCGACGATTTCACGGACTTGACGCAGCTCCAACTTCACCAGTGCAGAATTTTTACGTTCAGGATGCATTGGATCGATCAGAATTGCTTCGGCAGATAATTCAGGGATCAAATCCAGGGCGTCGCCTTTCAAAAGTGTCATGCGGCCAATTATTTCGCGGAGCTGGCCACCTTCTCTTGCTGCGCGCTTCATGCCCTGAACTAACAATGAATGCATTTTCTCTGAGCGTTCGATCAAAGTGACCTGGGCACCTAAAGAAGCTAAAAGAAATGAATCCCGTCCCAATCCGGCTGTCGCATCAACGATCATGGGGGTTTTACCCTCCCGTAGCCCCATAGCCTTGGCCAAATCTTGACCACGACCACCACCAAACCGAAGACGATGTGCAACAGAACCTTTGACAAAATCAATGCGAAGCTCTTTCGCAAACTGCTTCAAACTTTATCCATTTTCTATTCCTGAAGATCACCATCGCTCGCACGCTTCAGCCTGTAGTGCATTTTCCACACCTTCATAAAGCGGTTATTGGTGGAGCGTGCAGCATTTTACAGTATGGGCTCATTACTGCCCTTAGCTTCAACAAGCACCCAGGGCGGCTCACGGCACGGGATTGCCGTTTGGGGTTGCCTTATCGACGAGCGCTCACCCCAAATTGGAAGTTCGTTGCAGCAGCTTTAATGTTCAGGCCGCATCGATTTCCGGGTCTTTCACATCGGCATTCTTGAGCTGTCGCGCCATGATTTCAATAAACGGTATGGTCGGGTTTGCTTCGGCCAGCATACCGACTTTCATCCAAAATTCAGCCTGAGCATTGATCGAACGGCACATGACAGCACTGGACTTGCGCAGTTCTTCGTGCAGCCCGTCCCCGATTTTTACGATCCCCATCGACGCACCTCCCACTTTGCATTATACGAATTATACATGATTCGTATAATACCTAAGCAACATGAGGTCAATCTGTCTGCTGTTGCTACCATGGAGGATGAGAGAGACGGCATGATGAAAGGCTATATCGACGTGCCCGTCGCACCAAAGGCGCAAGACGCTCGCAGAACCGAAGCCGTCAAACTGTACGGACCAGATGCATTCGAAGGCATGCGCCATGCGGGCGCCTTAACTGCAAGATGTCTGGACGGCGTATCCGATCTTATCCACCATGGCACCGCTCTGACGCAAATTGATGCATTCGTACGCGACTTCGCGGCCGCCCATGACGCCACGCCCGCGACACTAGGCTACCAAGGGTATCAATACGCCTGCTGCACGTCGGTCAACCACGTGGTCTGCCACGGCTTCCCGAACGGTAAGAAGTTGCGCGACGGCGACATCGTCAATGTCGACGTCACACTGATCCTTGACGGGTGGCATGGGGATTCCAGCCGGATGTACGTGGTCGGCAAGCCTAAACGTGCAGCCGAGCGGCTGATCCGGATCGCCCATCAGGCGATGATGCGGGGGATTGAGACTGTGCGACCGGGGGCGCATCTGGGGGATATCGGCCACGCGATCCAAAGCCATGCACATTCCGAACGTTGTTCCGTGGTCTGCGACTTCTGCGGTCACGGCATCGGCCAGGTTTTTCACGATTCACCTAATATCCTGAACTTCGGCAAAGCTGGTACCGGCTTAGAGCTGCGGGAAGGCATGATCTTCACCGTTGAGCCGATGATCAACCTCGGTCGTGCCGACGTGAAGATGCTTGCGGACAACTGGACGGCGGTGACGCGGGACAAGTCTCTTTCGGCCCAATTCGAGCATTCGATAGGCGTGACATCAGATGGCTTCGAGATCTTCACCCTCTCACCCAACGGCCTTCACGCGCCCGGGGTGGAGCTCCAAACGGTTTGCGCATAGCAGACCTTAGACACTACCGCAGCATCTGTTAAATTGCGTTCCGTCCAGTCATTTTTGCCACCAGACATGAACGCCCGCGTTGGTGAAGCTTTCCACAACTCACCTGCTGCCTTGAAAACAGGGGGCCCCTCCTGTTCAGCTATTTGCTCTGAGCCGACCTAAAATTGCGCCTTCTATCAGATTTTAAATTCAGCCTGCCCTCCTGATTTAACTAGCCATTCTCAGGAGTTGGTACACGCCCCCATTGGGGGGTCGCCCTGCGCCGCGAAGGCCAATACTCCTGTCATAGAGTTGTAATATGAGCATCACATAGCTGTAGCCATCGGGTGTTTTACGGAAGCGAGCCGCGGGGCGCAGATGCGTTATCCGCCGGACCAATACCTGCCTCGCAAACCGCGAACCGACCGGAGAGCTGCACAATGAATATGAACCGACGTCACGTCATGGGCCTGATGGGGGCGACCGCCTCTGGGCTTTTCCTGCCGAGCCACCTGCGGGCCCAGCAAAACCGCCCCTCGATCAGAATTGCAGTACAGCAAGTCGTCATCAACAACACGCTGGACCCTTGGAACGAACAGTCGAATGTCGGCGAACGCGCGCTCTACCCTAACCTTTGGGAAGGGCTGCTCCTGCGCGACTGGATGGGCAACCAAGGCCCTGTGCCGGGTCTGGCGACTGAGTGGAAGCGCCTAGACGAAAAGACCGTCGAGTTGAAGCTCCGCGAAGGTGTAAAGTTCCACAATGGCGATGAGATGACTGCCGAGGACGTGGTCTTTTCACTCTCCCCCGAGCGGCTATTTGGAGACACTCAACCGGCGGGCGGCGAAACCATTTACGCAGAGAATTTTACCCGCTCCACAGGCAAGGACATCCCCGCCGCTTTGCCGGGTATCGCGCGGCGCAAATGGCCCTCGCTGGCCGGGGTGGAAGCCGTCGATAAATATACCGTGCGCTTTCATAACGCGACGCCTGATGTAACAATGGAAGGGCGCCTTTATGCTGGCGGCAGCATTGTGGCCAGCCGTCGCGCTTGGGACGAAGCAGAATCCTATGATGCTTGGGCAAAGCAACCGGTCACTACAGGCCCCTATTACGTCGACGATTTTCAGCCAGATGTCTCGCTCACCTTGCGTGCGCATGAAGACTATTGGGGCGGTCGTCCTCCCTTGGAAACAATTACCTTCGTGGAGGTGCCCGAGGTTGCAAGCCGCGTAAATGGTCTCTTGTCCGGCGAATACGACTTCGCCTGCGATTTACCGCCTGACCAGATTGGAACTGTGATGGATGCACCGGGTCTGGAAGTTCAAAACTCCACCATCTGGAACCACCGCGTCAATGTCTTCACGCAAGACCATGAGCAGTTGCAAAACCCGCTTGTGCGCCGCGCAATGACCCATGCAATTGATCGTAAGGCCATCGTTGAGGCCCTTTGGGCCAATCTAACAGAAGTACCTGCAGGCCTTCAGTTCGACAGTTTCCGGACCTCTGACATGTTCATCGAAGGTTGGGACGCCCCCGAATACAACCCAGAGCTGGCGCGCCAGATGCTTCAAGAGGCGGGTTACAAAGGCGATCCGATCCCATTCCGTCTCCTGAACAACTATTACATCAATCAGGTGCCGAACGGACAGATCCTCACTGAGATGTGGAACCAAGTCGGCCTGAACGTCGAGATCGAGATGAAGGAAAACTGGGGCCAGATTCTTGCCCAAGACAGTCCACGAGGGGTACGCGACTGGTCTGCTTCCAACACGATCAACGATCCGATCTCGCCGATGGTGGTGCAATTTGGGCCGAATGGCTCAGCCCAGCAAAACCGCGAGTGGACGAATGCAGAGTTCAACGATCTTTGCCAGGTGATGGAGACTTCGACAGACCGCGCCAAGCGCAAACAAGCCATCGCACGGATGCTGACAATCGCCGAGCGCGAAGACCCGGCTTACAATATCCTGCACCAGAACGCGGTCTTCACAGGCATGCGGTCGAACCTAAACTGGAAGGCGGCTCCCGCCTTTGCCATGGATTTCCGCGCCTCTAACTGGCCCGGTCAGTCCTAAACTATAGCGGCGCGCTCCCAATCTGGGGGCGCGCCCTTGCGCGCATCGCTAAGGACTTCTTCTCATGAACAATCTGGTCGAGATCAGAAACCTGCGGGTTGCCTTTGATGGCGTACCGGTACTGCATGGCATCGATCTTGATGTGGCTCCTGGCGAAGCCTTAGGGCTGGTCGGAGAAAGTGGCTGCGGCAAGTCTGTGACTTGGCTCGCCGCGCTTGGCCTGCTGCCGGGTAAAGCCAGCGTAAGCGGATCGGTCTACCTGCAAGGCCAGGATTTGACAGGCGCGCCGCGCCAAGCGTTGGAGCGGGTGCGGGGCAAGCGCGTTGCCATGATTTTCCAAGACCCGTCGAGCGCGCTTAACCCCGTGATCCGGGTAGGCCGGCAAATCATCGAAGCATTGCGATTGCATCGTGGACTTGCGGGGGCTGCAGCGAAGACCGAGGCGTTGCGATTGATGGACCTTGTCGGCATTCCCGACGCGCGCAACCGGTTCAATCTCTACACCCATGAATTTTCCGGCGGACAAGCACAACGCTTGATGATCGCGATGGCGCTTGCGGGCGAGCCTGACCTGCTAATCGCCGATGAGCCCACAACGGCGCTTGACGCTACAATACAGGCACAGATTCTCGATCTGTTGATCACTTTACGTCATGAGATGTCGATGGCTACAGTTTTTATCAGCCACGATCTCGCAGCTGTGGCACAGGTCTGCGAACGCGTCTGCGTGATGTATGCGGGCAAGATCGTCGAAGAAGGCCCTGTCGCGCAGCTTTTTGACACACCACGCCATCCTTACACTCAGGGGTTGTTCGACGCGATACCTTCACTCTCTGGCCCGCGGCGGCGATTGGTCCCGATCCCTGGCACCGTACCAGATCCGCGCCAACTGCCGACAGGCTGTGCGTTTGAGCCCCGTTGCGCACGCGCACGCACGTTTTGCACGCAACACCGACCAGAACTGCTGCCCCAGCCGGAAGGCCGCCAGTTGGCTTGCGCCTATCCCGTGCCAGTAGCGCAGGACGCTGTGCAGCGAGAGAAGGAGTATCAATGAGCCCCCTGCTAGAGGCCCGCGAGCTGGTCCGCATCTATGAAACCCGCCGTGGTCTGCTGGGGCGCCCCTCAAATGTACGGGCTGTGGATGGGGTTAGCCTCAAGGTCAGACGCGGTGAAACGTTGGGGGTGGTGGGCGAGAGCGGCTCGGGCAAGTCTTCTCTAGGACGCATGCTTTTGGGGATTGATACCGCGCAGGGCGGCGCTGTCTATATTGACGGAAAGGCTATGCCTCTTTTTGGCTCCCCCGAGTGGCGCTCCCTGCGGGCACGCATTCAAATGATCTATCAAGACCCCCTGGCCGCGTTGGACCGGCGGATTGGCGTGGCAGAGCAGCTGCGCGAACCACTGGATATTCACCGCATTGGCGATGCTGAAAGCCGCATGGCGCGCGTCCACGAAGTGATGCTATCAGTCGGTCTGCGCCTCGACCAAGCCGATAAGTTTCCGCATGAACTTTCAGGGGGGCAACGGCAGCGTGTCGTTATCGCGCGGGCACTGATGACCGAACCTGAGCTGCTGGTTTGTGACGAGCCTGTTTCGGCGCTTGACGTCTCCATTCAGGCGCAAGTGGTGAACCTGCTGGCTGACCTGCAGCGCGACCGGGGCCTTGGCATGGTCTTTATCAGCCATGATCTGAAGGTCGTTCGGAACCTCTGCGATCGGGTCGCGGTGATGTATCTGGGCCGCATCGTTGAAGAGGGCCCCGCTGATACGATATTCAGCGACCCGCAGCACCCCTATACGCAGGCTTTGGTCTCTTCAGTGCCCCAACCCGGCCGTGCACTTAACAGCCGTATCATTCTTCAGGGTGAACCGCCAAACCCCGGCAACCGCCCGCCCGGATGCGCCTTTCACCCGCGTTGCCATAAGGCTGAGGACATCTGTCGCCACACCGTTCCCGAAACCCAGGGTGCCGGCGTTGAGTGCCGCGCGGCCTGCCATTTCGCTGGCCACGCAGCACGGCCGGAACTGGTTTGAACAGGAGCCTTAAGTGATACGTTTCGTAACCTCCCGCCTCTTCCGGGCCGGGCTGACGATCTTGTCGGTGATGACATTTGCCTTTGTAGTGCTACGCATGTCGGGAGACCCGGCGCAGGTGTTGCTGGGGCCGGATGTGCCGCAGAATGTGGTGCAGGATTTCCGCGACCGCTGGGGGCTCGATGACCCGATCTGGCGCCAATATCTCTCCTACCTTCAAGCTATGATGCAAGGCGACTTTGGCCTGTCGATGCGCGACCGTTCACCCGCCATTGACCTCGTGATGCAGCGCATTCCGGCCACGTTACAACTGACAATCCCTGCGCTGATCCTGCAACTGGCCTTCGGCATCCCGGCAGGTATCTACGCCGCACTAAAGCAGGGCACACTGGCAGATCGGAGTGTGATTGTCGCGGCAATCATCGGGTTCACCGTTCCTTCCTTCGTAATGGGTTTGCTGCTGGTTTTGATCTTCGCCGTCACCTTGGGGGCTTTGCCCTCCGGCGGGGCCAGCAGTTGGCAACATGCGATCCTACCTGTGCTCACCATGAGCATCGGCGGCATCGGCGTTCTGGCCCGTTTTTCGCGCTCCGCGATGATTGAGGTGATGGGCCAGCCCTATATTCGCACAGCCTCTGCCAAAGGGGTCCGCTGGAGCGATGTTGTCCGCAACCACGCGTTACCGAATGCAGCGGTGCCGATCGTAACAATCGTAGGCTTCATGGTGGGCTCGTTAATTGCTGGTGCCATCATCGTTGAAACAATATTTAGCTGGCCGGGCATGGGGCGGTTGCTGATCGTGTCCGTCACCAATCGGGACCTGGCGGTGGTGCAATGTATCTTGCTGCTGGTCGCCGCCGTTATGGTGGTGTCAAACCTAACGGTCGACCTCCTTTACGGCTGGCTTGACCCGCGCCTGCGCCAGACAACCTCCGCACATTAAGGAACTGACATGGCTGTCACTACCGTCAATCCCCCGCGCTTTGCCAAACGCCGCCGCGCGCGGTTACCCTTCACCGTGCAGCTGGCGCTATTTTGGCTTTCGGCGATGGTCATTTGCGCGCTTTTTGTAGATCTTCTGCGGCCCTATCCGATCACCCAGATGAACCTCAGCACACGGCTCGCTCCGCCGGGCACGCCGGGGCATTGGTTGGGTACAGATGAATTGGGCCGCGACGTGCTATCGCGCCTGATCCAGTCGGTGCGGTCCTCACTGGTTATCGCTTTTGGGGCGACCCTGCTTTCGGCCTTCTTTGGCACATTGCTGGGCTTCATGGCGGCCAAGTTCCGCGGCGTGGTGGAGCATGTGGTCGTGATGTTGGCGGATTTTCAAGCCGCGCTGCCCTTCCTGATTATGTCGCTGGCGGTCCTCGCGTTCTTCGGATCATCTATGCTGTTGCTTGTCTGCCTAATGGGTTTCTACGGATGGGAACGTTATGCTCGGATCACCCGCGGACTTGCCATTTCAGCAAGTGCTCAAGGATACGCCGCTGCTGTGGTTCAACTTGGTGCAAAGCCATCGCGGGTCTATCTACGCCACATTCTTCCCAATGTTGCATCGACGTTGATCGTCTCCATGACACTCACTTTCCCCGAAATTATCCTGATGGAGTCCAGCCTTTCGTTCCTAGGACTTGGGGTGCAGCCGCCCGATACAAGCCTTGGCAATATGGTGGGCTTTGGGCGCGAGTATCTCACCACGGCACCATGGATCATGCTGTCGCCTGCCGTTGTGATCGTGCTGACAACATTAGCGATCTCATTGGCCGGCGACTGGCTGCGCGACCGCCTGGACCCAACACTCTAAGACTGGAGCCAAGGTTTGGGAGGTACCGCGGTTATGATGGTAAAAGGGCGGCCCACTGGCCGCCCATTGTGGTCAACGCGTAACGATCACAGTGCTGCTATCGATATAGTTGTCAAAATGCACCAAGGTCTGATCCGCATCGGCAAGGATCACTGCGATCTGTGCCGGGCCATCAAGTTCTTCGAACGTACCGCCATCAAGGTTCACAGTTACGTTGTAATGGTTCCCTGACATTGTGGTAAAGGGAATGCCCCGCCACAGCGCAGTAGAATTATAATGAACATGGCCGGCAATCACCTGCCGAACGTCGCCATGTGTTGCGAGCAGATTGGCCAATCGTGCGCCGTCGCGCAGGATAATGCGGTCGACCCGCGTGAAGAGCGGGTTTGCGTGGTGGTGCAAGATGCCGATGACGGGCTTGTCCGCTGCCTCCAGCAACCGTTCTTCCAGCCAGTCATATTGCGCGTCGGTGAGCACGCCCGGATGTATTCCCGGCTCCGAGGAGTCGAGCAAGATGGTCCGGTAACCCTTGTGATCTATCACCTTATCAATGCAGCCGGTCTCTGCTTCATAGTCTTTACCGAAGACTTCCAGAAAAACAGGCCGATCATCATGATTGCCTAGGGTGATATGGCAAGGAACGGTTAGTTCCGAAAGGATCGACTGCAACCGGACATAGGCTTCCGCCTCCCCCAGGTCGGCCAAATCCCCCGCCAGAACACAGAAGTCTGCATCCGCATGGCGCGCATTAATGGCCGCCACGCCGCGTGCCAACCGGTCTGCAGTGTCAAGCGTGTGGGTTGTCTCTCCTTCGCGTACGATGTGTAAGTCGCTTAGTACAACGATCTTGAGTGTCATTGGCCAAGCCCCTCACGTGTCAGATAACCAATCGATGCTGGAATGCCGATTTTGTTGCGGAGTTCCATGATCAGGCGTGGTTGTTCTTCCAGTTTGGCAAGCGCGCGGAAGACGGCATGCCAGCGGATCGTTCCTTCGCCAATCGCCCAATGCCGGTCAGCATAACCATCAGCATCTTGTAAATGAATATGGTCCAGCAAGCCCGCTGCGGCGCGCACGTAATAATCCACCGGTGGCCCGCCATTGGTGCCATGGGCATAGTGGGCGTGGCCCGTGTCGATCGACAGGCGCACCGCGGGAGAGTCAAAACTTTCCACCAATAGTCGACGGTCACGCGGGGCGATGTCTTCAATGTTTTCAATGACCAGCGTAACACCCTGATCTTCCGCACGCTTTACGGCACCTGAAAGCGTCGCATGGGTGTTTTGAATCACCATGTCGCGGGCATTCTCAAGGTTGTCGAAATTATTGTAGTCCCAAGCAGTATAGGGCGAATGGAGCACCATCTGCGTTGCCCCGACAGCCTGGCAAACATCTAACCCTTGGTTAACCCGTTTGGTCACCACCGCGCGAACCTCAGGGTCATTTGAATGGATGGTGAAGCCCCAAAAGGGTCCGTGGATACCCAAACGTCCGGTATAGCCATCCAAAAGTGCCTTGATCCGGTCAGCTTCGGGCTGCCAATCCCCCCCCAGCACGTCAGGCGCATGAAAGGATTGAAGCTCAAGATCGCGCTGCTTTTCGAGTATCCAGTCGCGGTAGGTTTCAAGGTCTGCGGTGCCAAGCGCCGCGCCGATGACGGGAGGGGTCATATTCTGTCCTGTTGTTGAGAATCTGCCCCTTTCCTTGCGGCTGTTATATGTTGACCAAGCGAAGGTTCAGTGAAGATTTCATTACGACAGGCAGCAGAGCTATAGGCGCAAGAACACCCGAGACGCTTCCGCCTTTGACGAAGGTCCGTTCTATCGCCCGGTGCAGATCACGGCGCGGGTTGATGCCGATGTGTTGGCGTAGTTTGCACCCATCACCAATGGTATCCCCGATGGGCGGCTACAACATCAATCCCGGCCTGCCTAATCAGCTCGTGTAGCGGCGATGGTCTCCATGCTGTCAATCAAATCTTTTAGCGTGGAAATAAAAGTTGCATATCGTTCTGGGCCGATCGCATCGTTAAGTGAGTGTAAGTGACCCAGTGCTTTTGCTTCCATCAAAGCCTGTTGCTTGATCCCTTTTTCGGTCGCAACACTTAGGTGTATTCGCCGATCGTGAGCGGATCTTAGTCGGACAATCAGGTCTTCGTCTTCCATCCACCGGAGTGCTTTTGTAACACTTGATTTGTCGCGGGCGGATGCGGTGCCGATCTGGGTCTGACTGATGCGTGGGTTTCGGACGATCAAGGTCAAAATGGTGAAATAGCCGGGTTGCAGTGCGTCCTTGCCCAAACGCGCGCGGAAGTCTTCATAGGCAACTTCATAGGCACGGCGCAGATACATGCCGATGAATTCATGGAGAATGCCGTGGTCTAATGAGTTGCTTTCCGGAGGCTGTGCAGTCCCATAAGTGAGCCGGTCATCCGTGGGGGGCCCTGGGCTTGTGGCTATGGTTTTCTTATTCATGTTCAGCGCGCCAGTTCGGGCAGGACCATGACGATCCATGGCACGGCGATGATGATTATGATGCGAATAAGATCGGCCAATACAAAGGGCAAGATGCCGCGGTACATATCCCCAACGGACAAGTCATCAATGACAGACCTTATTACAAAAAGATTCAGGCCAACCGGGGGAGTGATCAAGGAGAGCTCTGTGACCATGACTGCAAAGATCCCAAACCAGATGGGGTCAAACCCTAGTTGGGTTACAATTGGGAAGAAGATGGGGATGGTCAGCAAGATCATGGAGAGGCTTTCCATAAACATGCCCAAAAAGAGATAGATCACGAGGATGGTGAGGATCACAGCGGTCGGGCCGAGGCCTAAGGAAGTGATGAGATCTGACAAAGCGGCGGGGAGGCCGATGAGGTTCATGAAGTTGGAAAAGACCAAAGCCCCGATAAGAACCAGAAACAGGCTTGCCGTTGTTGTTACAGTTTCCACCAAAGAGGCAACCAGTCCTTTCCATGACAGGGCACGGCGCCAGAGCGCAAAGGCCAGCGCACCGGTTGCGCCTACGCCTCCTGCTTCGGTAGGGGTAAATATCCCTTTGTAAAGTCCTCCGATGATTCCCACAAAGAGCAATAGGATGGGACCGACACTGCGAAGATAGCGCAGACGTTCGCTCCAGCTCGCGCGGGGGGCTGCAGGCGCGCAGGAAGGATCAATCTGGGCGGCGATGCGGATCGCTGCCAGATACAGCACAATGGCTAGGACGCCCGGTAAGATGCCCGCAATGAACAATGAGCCGATGTCCGTGCCAGTGGCAATGCCGTAGAGCACGAGGATTACGGAGGGCGGGATCAGAATGCCCAAAGTGCCCCCTGCGGCGACGGCTGAGGCAGCAAAGCCATCAGCATATCCATACCGGCGCATTTCCGGCACCGCGACCTTCGCCATTGTGGCGGCCGTGGCCAAAGAGGAACCGCTGAGCGCGGAGAACCCGCCGCATGCTAGGATTGTGGCTGCTGCCAATCCGCCCCGCATATGGCCTACAAACCCATGACAGAGCCGGTACAGGTCTTCTGACATACGCGCGCGGGTAACAAAGACGCCCATTAGGATGAACATGGGCAGCACAGAAAGCTCATAGGACATCGTTGCATTGATTGGCAGCTGGCCAATCATTCCCATTGCTGTGCGCTCAGAGATCGTGAGCCATATCCCGGACAGGCCAATGAGCAACATGGCCAATGCGATTGGCATCCCGCCCATCATCAGTACAAAAACACCGAAGAATGCTACCCCGGAAACCTCCCAAACGGCCATTAGAGCCCCCCGCCACTGGCCGTCGCAGACCGGTCCTGCCTGAAAGATTCAATGGCACAAAGCAGAAATGCAATCGCTGTAACGGCCAGAAAAATAGCCATGCTTTGGGCGATCAAGCCCTTGGGGACGCGCAATTCCATTGTGACCTCATTATAAGTCAAAAGGCGTTCGCCCTGCAGCCATACGCGCCAAGAAACAAAAGCCACAAGTGCTGCCCCCACCAGATCAGAGAAGACACTGGCGATCCGTACCAGCACGGGCGGTAGCCGCTCGATTACGATTGTCACGATAATATTGCCCCGGCGACGGACCATGAGTGGCAAGGCACTGAATACAATCAGCCCCATACCGATTTCGATCATCTCAAAGCCACCCATAAGCGGGCTGCGCAGCCCATAGCGCATGGCAACGCCTGTAAATGTCACGGCCATGACCGCAAAAGCAATGAGCCCAGACAACCATGCCAGCGACAGACACAGCCGGTCAAAGAAAGTAATGGCAGCCGACATGTCAGTATTCTCTTTCTTCAAGGGTCTGTGTCAGGCGCAAAGAGGCAGCAATGCTTTGCAGAGCCGCCTCTTAACGTTATTTTACGACGTTCACTTCGCGGTCTGCGCGATAGTTCTCAGCCATATCGCGGGCATACTGGAGGATGGCTTCCCCATCAAAACCCTTATCTGACGCTTGGGCCAGCCATTCGGTTTCGAGCGGTTTCAATGTGTCGCGAGCAGTGGCGACATCTTCGTCGCTCAGCGTGACAAACTCCACGCCGTTTTCGTTTAGCTTCTCTTCACCATATTTGTCACCATTGGACCAAGCAAACCCGGACAGCATGGCAAGAGCCATGCCGGAGTGCTTGTCAACGGCTGCGCGCTCTACTTCGCTCAGGCCGTCCCAACTGTCTTGGTTAAACGCGACCCAAAACGTATCTGTGTAAAGGCCGCCGGGGACGCGCGTGATTGAGGAAATGACCGGTGTGATGCCAAAAAAGTCGATGGATTCAGAAGGAAAGGTAATCCCATCGGCAACGCCTCGCGACATCGCGGTTTGTGCCTCTGTTGGCGGAAGTTGAACAGGAGACGCACCCAACTCTGACATGATGCGTCCGGTCACATTACCCCCTACGCGGATCGTTTTTCCCTGCAAGTCCGTTAGGGTTTCAACCCGGCCTTTCGCCATATTGATGTTTGGGTTGGAGTGGGTGAACAGACCTACCACATGGGCGCCCTGATGCTCGCCGTAATCTGCACCAAACTTTTGGTAGGTCAGCCAGGAGGCGGCGGAGCCTGCCCATGGATCGGGCGACATGAAGGGCAGATCCATGACCTGTGTCATAGTGAACCGACCGGCATTATGTCCCGATACGCCGTAGCCGACGTCAAAGGCTTGGTCCAACAAGAGGTCAAACTGGGCTGGCGGGGGGCCGAGAGGAGAGGTCATGATTTCAAACTTCAGAGACCCTGCCGTCTCTTCTTCAATCGCTGCGGCCCATGGTTCTAAAATGCCCGCAACGATGAGATGGTGTGCCGGAAGCCAGGATCCCACCCGAATGGTTTTGGTCTCTTGCGCGAGGGCGGGGACCGCACTGCTCGCGAGTGCTGCGGCAAATGCCCAAGTTGCAAATGGTTTCATTTCTTACTCTCCCTTATAATCTCTAATTGTTATCAGCTCTTGCGGTCGGTCTATCAAAGTTTGCTCGGTCCGCTCAGTTTAAAGATTTCCAGAGCGTCTGCCGTCTCTCCCCCACGTACAGTCAACAGGCGAAACTGCTCAGCCGCCATTGAAGTGAACGGAACCGGAGATGTGCAAGATCGTGCAAGATCGCAGACTGAGTCGAGATCTTTCAGCATTGTGTAGACATGCCCCAAAGGAGGTTCATGCTGCGCGTTTACCATCCGGGGCATGAAGATCTGTAACGGTTTACTGTCCGCGAAACCGCCGGCCAAAGCTTCCGGCAGCCGTGTCGCATCAACGCCAGCATTTGTAGCAAGACGTGCAGCTTCGGCCAAAACTGCCATCGTGCATCCAACAATAACTTGATTGCATAACTTGGTTGTTTGGCCGGCGCCGGATGGCCCCATCAGCGTAAAGCGCTCGGCCATTTCTAGAACTACTTTTTCAACACGGTCAAAAGCGCTTTGAGCCCCCCCGGCCATGATTGCCAAACTGCCTGCTTCAGCGCCCGGAACACCGCCAGAGACAGGGGCATCAATCCAATCCATCCCCGTTTCAGCTTTGAGCTGTCCGGCCATCTTGACCGTAGCTTCTGGCTGGATGGAAGAAAAATCAACTAAAGTGGTACCGTCACGCGCCCCTGCGGCAACACCGCCTTCACCAAAAACGGCCTCTTGAACCGCCTGGGTGTCGGTTAAGCACATAAAAACGATATCTGACCGGCGTGCAACTTCGGCGGGATTGGCGCCTAAAGTGGCCCCTTTTTCGACGAGCGCTTTGGTTTTGGCCGCCGTGCGGTTCCAGACAGTCAGCGCATAGCCTGCGTCGAGCAGGCGCGCGGCCATTGGCGTGCCCATTAAGCCTGTGCCAATGTAGCCGAGTGTTGTCACATCGCTCATGTTGTTTTCCCTTTCCTGCGTGGCTCGGGCCACTGGGCGTTTCCGGGGTGCGTGACGGCGCCTTCATGGGCTTGGCCTACGGAGGCTGCGTATTTGGACAGCAGGCCTGCGCGATGGCGTGTTTCGGGGGCTTTCCACTCAGCGCGCCTGCGTGCCAACTCCTCATCAGGGACGTCGAGTGTGATCGTTGCCGACGTGCCGTCGATGGTGATCAAATCCCCGTTTTGGACCAATCCCATCGGTCCGCCGGTCGCCGCTTCAGGGGCAGCGTGGCCAATACACATGCCCCGCGTCGCACCAGAAAAGCGACCATCCGTCAGAAGGGCGACCTTCTCGCCCATCCCTTGCCCGTAGATCAGGGCTGTAAGCCCCAACATCTCGCGCATACCAGGCCCCCCCACCGGGCCTTCATTGCGCACGATCAGGACCTCGCCTTCTTTATAATCGCGTGAATGAACCGCTTCGACAGCTTCATCTTCGCTTTCAAACACCCGTGCCGTTCCGGTGAAGGTCAGCGACTTTAGCCCGGCCACTTTCAAAAGCGCGCCATCCGGGCAGAGGTTCCCCTTCAGTACAACAACGCCACCAGACTGCATAATAGCGCTGGAGACGGGGTGGATGATTTCGCCATCCGGTGCTGGAGCGTCTGCCACTTCTTCGGCGAGCGTTCGACCTGTCACGGTCAGTGTGTCGCCATGCATGAAACCATTGGCGATCAGCTCTTTGATGACCACATGTGCGCCGCCAATTTCGTACACGTCTTTGGCATGGTATTTGCCACCGGGCCGCAGATTGCCAATGAATGGCGTGCGTT
Source organism: Sulfitobacter sp. DSM 110093 (assembly GCF_022788715.1). Classification (NCBI taxonomy): domain Bacteria; kingdom Pseudomonadati; phylum Pseudomonadota; class Alphaproteobacteria; order Rhodobacterales; family Roseobacteraceae; genus Sulfitobacter; species Sulfitobacter sp. DSM 110093. The sequence goes on along the minus strand of NZ_CP085169.1, from coordinate 71,145 downwards.
GGAGAACGGCAGCAACATCATCAGCTGTAAACTTGATGCCTGCCTCATGTGCAATTGCCGGAATGTGCAACGCAGTGTTGGTAGACCCGCCGGTGGCAGCAACGATCGCACAAGCATTTTCAAGCGCCTTGCGTGTCACGATATCTCGCGGCAAGGGACCGCCACGTTCGATCAGCTCCATCACAAGAGCGCCCGCACGATGGCCCACGCCTTTGCGTTCCGAATAAACGCCAGGGATCATAGAAGAGTTAGGCACCGTCAGTCCTAATGCTTCTGAAACCATCGCCATAGTATTGGCAGTGAACTGCCCCGCACATGAGCCAATGGTTGGCTTGCAGGCTTCTTCGAGCTGAGTAAGCTCGTCCTCGGTCATTGTCCCTGCTTGAACTGCACCAACAGCTTCGTAGGTGTCCAAAACACTCACATCGCGCCCCTGGAACCGTCCTGGTAGAGCAGATCCGCCGTAAACAAAGACGGAGGGCACGTTGCACCGCACCATCCCCATGATGACCCCGGGCAAAGTCTTATCGCATCCGCCATAGCCAACGATGCCATCATAGGCATGCCCGTGGATCACCGCCTCAATACTGTCTGCAATGATCTCTCGGCTGACGAGACTGAATTTCATCCCCTCATGGTTCATGCCCACACCGTCCGACACGGAGATTGTCGTAAACTCCCGTGGGGTGCCTCCAGCCATGCCGACGCCTTCCTTGGCATACTCAACCTGGGCGTAATGGGTCATGTTGCAGGGGGTGGTTTCGCCCTTTTGACTGACAACACCAACCATCGGCTTGGCGATGGCCGCGTCGTCGAGCCCCATTGCATGCATAAATGCGCGGTGGGGGCTACGGTCGATGCCGTCAGTGGTAATGCGCGAGCGAAGTGGCTTTTTGTTGGACGATGCCATATTGCCGCCTCCAAAGAAAGTTTCATTAAAGAAGGTTTATACTTGAACCAAACCACTCAATGCCGTTTCCTGTCAATGTTGAATTCGAGGTGCGGCAGATGAAGCTTATTTCCAACGTCTCAATGATGTTCTGTGAACTTCCCTTAGTGGAACGGCTCAAAGCAGCGCAGGATGCCGGGTTCGATGGGGTCGAGATCCAATTTCCGGAAGCACAGGCGATTGCGCCTTTGAAAGAGGCATCGAGCGCGCTGGAGATGCCCATTGAGTTGATCAACGTTCCCCGGGGGCCGGGGGAATCTGTCGGTCTCGCCGCACTGCCGGCCGAGAAAGAAGCTTACCGCGCTGCTGTGGAAATCTGTGCCAAACAAGCCGCCACTTTGAACGTGCGCAAAATCAATGTTCTTTCTGGCCGACCGCCTGAAGGCGTGCCTCACGCCGATTGCCTGGCGATGTTGAAGGCCAATCTAACATATACTGCTGAGGTGATGGCCAACATTGATGTGCAGGTCATGGTGGAGGCAGTGAATCGTCACGATGTCCCGGGCTTCTTTCTCTCGGGCCTAGATGAGGCGCTCGCGCTTTTGGAGGAGCTCAACTGTCCTAACATCGCGCTTCAGTTTGATTTGTACCATATGGCAATCACAGAGCCCGACTTACCTGCTGCAATCCGGCGGGCGGGGCCAAGGATCGGCCATGTTCAATTTGCTGACACACCAGGTCGCCATGAACCTGGGACTGGCGAGATCGATTTCGCCGCAGCTTTCACGGCACTGCACGACATAGGCTACCACGGCGCAGTTTCGGCAGAATATCGTCCGCAGCATAACACATGTGACGGACTTCAATGGATGATAGATTTCAAAAGGATGATGGCATGACCCACCAAACCACGTTGATTGAGAGAATCTTGCAGGATGTTCAGAATGGCAGTCCTTTTAACCCGTATGCCGAAGAGCCACCGCGAAGCCTCATGCAAGCCTATGCCGTTCAGGATGAGGTGGCAGCGTCCCTAGCTGCTCCTGAAATGCGCGGCCCGGTTGCTGGTTGGAAGATCGCCGCGAACTCGCAACAATTAATGGATCGGTTCAAACTCAGCGAGCCTGCGTCGGGTCGTATCTTTGCAAGTCAATCAGTGAAAAGCGATGCGGTGCTGGACGCATCGGATTACACAGAATTTGCCTTTGAGCCAGAAATCGTCGCTGTAATGAAGTCGACGCTGGCACCACAAGAGACACCCTTCAATCGGTCTCAGGTGGTGGCTGCCATAGATAGGTTCGCGACTGGAGTAGAGCTATTGGATATGCGTCATACGGACATGCCCAACACTCATATTCCCGATGCTATCGCACAAAATATTTCGAACGTGGGAGCGGTTGTTGGTGATGGTGGGGTTGAGCCAGAAAGCTTAAACACTAGCGATCTTAATACTGTTGTCCTGATTGACGGCAAAGTTGTGCACGACGTTACAGGAGCGGCTCCGCAAAACCCTCTGGATGCCGTAATTTGGCTTGCCAATCACCTCGCGTCTCGAGGCCTCGCCCTTGAAGCCGGTCAAGTCGTCTTCTGCGGAACGCATAGCCCGATCTTATATCATGACGGACCAGGGAAAATTGAAGTCGAGATGTCCGGCGTTGGTAGAGCAGCACTCACGCTTCGCTAAGCAAAGGCCCTTAGATTTTGGGTCCTGACGGCGGGAAAGGCCCGCACCATCAACACAGCATAGGCTGCTCAATAAGCGACTGGCCGAGCTGCTTGGGTAACTGCTGAACTGGTAGCCCGTTGGAACCGGGCGCTTCAGTGGGCTCAAAAGATCGAACAGAAGCTCGCAACGCGATACGGTTGCAGAGGTTTAGGTCCGTATTGCAGTCATGAAGGGCTACACCACGCTTGGCATACCCATCACGGGAACCGTAGACGCTGTGTCTAGGGAAAGGGAAATTCGTTCATAAACGACTTCATACAACAGAACCTCGGGAGCCTGTCACGCTTTGCCACATGTCAAACAAGGTTAAGAAACCTTTGCTTTGCCAGTAGAGGCTTCGTTGCTTGTGACGCTTGGCCCAGGCAAAAGATTACATCAAGTTTCTGACCGCCTGCCGCATCTTTCTATAGCCCTTACTGGAAACCGCAAAGTCGCTAGCCAGCTTCCATTTGGCGCGATAGGCCTCAGGGGTCAGACCATGCACTTGGCTTAGATGACGACGCAGAAGACCCATCTCCTCCCCACATTCCAGACAGGTAAGAAGGTGAGAGCCACCCTCCTGCTCATCCTCGAGATGCTCGCAAGAATTTGCGCCGCGGCCGTTAGGCAGGAACACGACGAAGTCCGTTCCCTCCCCCGGCTGGCTGGATACCGAGATCTCACCGCCCATCCGTTCGACGTCGCGGCGAACGATGCTCATACCAAGCCCCGTGCCTCCTCCCTGACGCGCCGTTCTTGGGTTGTGCGCTTCGAACTCATCAAAAAGTCTGACGAGGTGTTCTGCCTCAATGCCACAGCCGGTATCTGTGATCCTGATAGTGGCACCGTCCTGGCAGTGTTCTGACGCGATCGCGACCCGCACTTCGCCGAGGGACGTAAACTTAACAGCGTTGGAAAGAAGGCGTTCAACGACTTGGGTGAGGACTTGCGCATCAAACAGTAAGAGGGGATCATCTTTGAGGTCACAGGTAAGAGTGAGATCTATCCCTTTGGTCTGAGCGGCATCATGATGCCTATCCACGATATTGCCGATTACTTCCGACAGATTAAAGGATTCCTGGGCAATCGAAGCGGTCGCGTCGTCCAACTCTGCAATCCGCACAAGATCATCTGCGAGCGCGCTCAACCGGGATACATTCCGCTCAATCACCCCAACGAGATTGCGCGCTTTCTCATCGGCCACGACCATGCTCAGAAGACGGGTTGCTCCCCCAATGGAGCTAAGGGGGGTCCGCACCTCATGATTGGCATGCGACAGAAAGCTTGCACGGGTCGCCGCGGCTTGCTCGGCCAAACGTTTGGCCTTTACTCTACCGTCCTCTGCAGAAGTCAGATGAAGCTGGTCGGCTGCGATGGAGGCCAATCGGGTAAGGATTTCAATATCGTTTTCGTCCCAATCCCGCGGGCGGTGGTCTATACAGCAAAATGCGCCCACAACGTCCCCCCGCTCACTGCGGAACGGAACCCCGAGATACCCAATGAGGCCAAATTCAGCAACCGCCGGGTTATACTTAAGCTCAGGGTGCTTTCGAGAGTCTCGGACCACAAGCGGTTTGCCGCTGTCACGGACATGTTTGCAAAAAGAGTGGCTTAGTGGCGTCGAACGCGTCTGGAAGAGTTCTCCTGTCAGGCCCGCGGCTGACTTAAAGAGCTGTTGACCACCCGCATCGTCGATAATCGTGAGAAGGGATATAGGCGCCTTCATGACAAGGGATGCTATATTTGTAAGCTTATCAAAGCGCGCGTCGCGCTCGGACAGAGATGGGTCCAACTCAATAGATTCAGACGCACTAAAATTTGCGGAAACATTACAATTCAATGTCATAGTCCTACACTCTGCCTTACTGGCCGAGGTAAGAGGAAACCCGTTAGGACAATCAATACTAAAAGCCCATTTTGGGCCAAAAAAACGCAAAACTTGCGCCTGCGCAAAGAGCCCATGTCATTGAATACAAATGGTAAAATACCCATTCATGGCAGCAGAAATTATCGCAAGGCAATATCAAGTCTAAAGTATGGCGAAAGAAAGGCGCACAGCCCTTCAAAACTGCCATAATTTCGCTAAACATTTTCGAAACAGTAAACAAAATACTCCGTATTTTTAGTTTGCGTTCAATATTAAGGCCAATTGATGGAAATTCTTGCAGTCGACGACGACCCAATCATCCGAGACCTGGTCCAAACGACCCTATCTGCCGTAAACGCTTGCGAGATCACCACCGCCTCCTCTGGCGCAGAGGCGCTAGAGCTTCTTTCAGCACCAGAAACAAAATTCGACTGCCTGCTGCTCGATATCGAGATGCCAGAAATGGACGGCATTGCCCTATGCCGCAAAATTCGATCCCTACCGGGATACCTCTACACACCCATCCTAATGCTGACGCAAAGGACGGATGCTATCGCAGTGGGCCGCGCCTTCGTGGCAGGTGCGACCGATTATGTCACAAAGCCGTTTGAAGCAGGCGATCTTAGGTCAAGACTGCGTGTGGCAGAGCGCATGATGAAGAGAACAGAAGCCACGCTCCATATTTCCGCACAAGATTTGGAAACGGGATCGCCAGGGGTGCATCACTTTGACGATAGTCAAGCCGTGCACATCGAAGATATCCCTCAACTTGTTCTCCCCTTTTCACTGGGGGCATATCTCTCCCAGCTCTCACGGAGCAGCTTAGATGATTGCCATGTTTTTGCGGTCTCCATCGATAACTTTCAGCAGCTGTACGCGAATGGCACCACCGCAGAGGTCAGGACTGCAATCGTTGCAGTCACGCGGCTCATAGCGCAGAGCATAAGCTGTCCGGAGCTTTTGATGACCCACAACGGGGGCGGCATGCTTCTCTGCGTGGTCACAACTGAGCACCTGCCAGATTGGGACGACGTGGAAAATGCAATTCAACGTCAGTTGGGGGAGTTGGTCCCACGCTATGAGCACGGCGGCAAAATGAATCTCACCCTTTCGATCGGCAAGCCGATCCAGCCGAATGCCAGCGCCACACAGCGCGTAAAGCGGACGTTTGATCGCGCAATCCAACGGGTGAAGTCCGCCAGAACGGAAAGTCTCACGGGCTCACAACCAGATCTGCACCCTGCTGCCGCGGCGTCTTGATGCCGGCGTCGCTTCCCGTTTTGCCCTGCATCACAACGGCGCACGCTCCTACCATTAAAGTTTGTTCATTGGAAAAATGTCGGTCTTAAGTCACTGGCACTTTCCTTCCGATTTATGCGCCGCCTGGACCGGGACTATGCCGGGCAAAATTAAACACTCACCGAAAAACTTCGCAGGAGCCTACCTTCCGCTTTTCAGGTGGAAAATATTCGTTCTGTTATCATGCGACAAAAATCGCAACACTTGGCCAATGGGCGAAAGAAAATACCTTCAAGCGCTCTTCCTTCAATCCCTCAAGGAGAGCCGGAATTACCCCCCAGTCCCTCGACTAGCGTCAGCACCGCCGACAGCTCGATTGGTCCCTCCACCAGAATGCGCCGACTATCTGACAACGCCATGTCGGCGCATCGCACCGTGACGGGACCTGTTGGAGAGATGCACGACGCTGACGTCGCGCCCGCGACCTCAAGGGGGAGAAACACCGCGCCCTGAGGCTCGAGAAGCTCCTAGGCCTGACCTTCCGATGCAAGCCGAGGGTCGCGGCGCCATTTGTGGATCAGACTGGCGCCCCTCGCTTAGCGACGCGCAACCTGCGCAACAAAAACCGCGCCTGCGCAAATCGTCCGCGCCTCATTATCCGACCAGAACCGCTTTTTCTGACCCTTCTTACCCCCCATCCCAAACCTCAAGATGTCTACGATGGTGGACGTCTAGCAAGCACTATGACCCGCCGTCCGAGCGCCGAAGCCGGACGGATGCTGTCAGACCCAGAACGGCCCCATTTTCAACGTTAGACCAGTGTGCGTTCGGCGGCAGTGTCTTGGCGCGGCGGGCCATAAGATGGGGCTTGCCGAAAACCATCGGTTCTCACCCGAAGGTATCTTCTGTGGGAGGCAGCATAGCCCCAGATGTTCGATTGTTGTTTTCTTCAGATGCGAGTAACATACACGGGAAGCAGAAAGGGCGATTACATGGCCTGCACACACAAAAGCTATGACGAAACCGCCTCCGAGGACCGCAGGACTGTGGTTGCGAGCGCAATAAATAGTCAGCGCCTTGAGGGGTTGGAGCTTGACGTAGATACGTTAGCCGATCTTGATAATTTCATTTCAGGAAAAATAGACTTAGCGCAGGTCAAAGCCAAGATTGAAGCAAGGTTCGATCGCCTTGAACCGTCCATATAATTAGACATGTCAGATAAGTATGATGGTGGTGACAGATATTTTGATCCGGACACTGGAATACTCCGCAACAAGCTTGGACTAAGAACACAACAAGACCTTGACTTGGCTGAAACTGGCTATGCGGACTCTACGGGAGTATGCTCGATACATCGCCGAACGCGCTGGTCATAAGCTGACATGGGAGGGGCTGGATCGTGAAGATATGGTGCAAGCATCAATTCTTTCCCATAATTCCAACCACCATGCTCTGCGCGACATTATTATCAGGCAAATGACCTGCTGTTAATTAACTGAGCTTGCGCGATGTGTGGCGGTTGTTCTGCAGAGCTTCAAGCTCAGCTCGATCGGCGGGGCCAAGGTAAAGGCAGATGTCGGACCGAATTTGCATGCAACTTCCCAATGATGACGGAAGATGTGCGCGAATTTGGGGTGATTACCGTATGCAGTCACAAGCGGATGGTCGGCGCTTTTATTCCCCCGCGATCTTTGAAGAGCACAAAATTCAGGGCAGCCCCAGACGTCATTAAATCGCCACAATCCTGGATACACTCTTTAGTATAGATACATACCAAAGAACATGTCGCAAGGGCCCTGGAGACCCAAGCGACAAAGAACAGCTCGTTTCGACTGCCTGCACTTAAAGCCGCAAGGACCCGCTGAATGCGTCTTCCCTTCGCGAACTCTAATTCAAGCATGTCGCATCATGATCAAAGGACAAAGCACATGAAGATCCTCGCCGTCGATGACAATCCCTTCATCCTCGAGTTCTTGCCGGCAATCCTGCAAGGGACGGATTTTGCGAATGTGACCGTTGCCGCTTCGGGAAAGGAAGCGCTCGCAATCATCGAAGCGTCAGCGCAGCCTTTCGATTGCCTCCTGCTGGACATTGTGATGCCCTTCATGGACGGGATAACGTTGTGTCGCAAAATTCGGGCGATCTCGAGCTATCGCACAACGCCGATCATCATGCTGACACTCAAATCCGACGCAATATCAATCGAGCAGGCGTTCGCGGCCGGAGCCAACGACTACATTGTCAAACCCTTCGAAGTCCGAGAAGTTGAACGGCGCCTGCGCGTGATCCAGCGCCTCCTAGACAGTTCAGAAGTGGCGCTGCGGCTCGACCCCAAATTGATGTTGACAGGCGGCCACGAGGGGCAACACGACTTCGCTTTAGAGGACCCGGTTCACGTTCTTGGCGTGCCCCAATTGGTCCCGCCCTTTTCGCTGGGAAATTATCTCTCGCAGCTTTCTCGCAAGCACTTGAACATCTGCCATGTCTTCTGCGCGCAAATCGAGGACATCGCGACCTTATATTCTCGCGGCAGCAGCCGCGAATACGCCATGGCCATCGCCAATGTATCAGGCGCAATCAGCCGGGTTGTGGACTGCCCGCAGCTTCTTATGGCGCATTTCGGCGGCGGTACGATATTATGTATCGTCACCGGCGACAGCCTACCAGGCTGGCCGCAAATAGAAGAGTTAGTCTTAGCCGAACTTCAGATCATGGGGCCCTGGGGGGAAGACGCGAACCACGCACCGATCACTCTTTCGATCGGCCGGCCCGTCCGACCGAATGCCAATCGAACGCAGCGGGTACGCAACACTTTCAACAGAGCGATCGATCGGACGGCTGGCCGTCAGATCTCTAAGAACAATGCCTCGACCTCTCATACGTCAGCTGTATCATCTGCTCGTTGATCTCCTGACGGAGAAAGAAGCGCTTCATCCAACTCGGCCTTCTCCGGTTTATACGGTGAGGCCGAGCCATTCTTTCGAGATAAAGGTTCTGGCAACCTGTCAGGAGGATGGAGATCATGCAGGATATCGGCGCGGACCAAGGCCGCAATCTTCCCCGCGCAGCCCCCTCCGACCAAAAACGCCAACAGTATGGTCCAGCGGCCTCCTCCCAGCAAATACACGACGGTCGCGGTAATGATCGCATAAAGCAGACCAATGAGCGCGACGTTCCTCGGGACCTGAAAGAAACGCGCGCCGACGGCGGATAGCTTGCTGCCTGATCGTTCGACTGGCCCTTTTCCTCCCGCAGCCCCCATTCTCAGTTTCCGTCGCCGCTATCGGGATAGGCAAGGCATCGAACACATAAGGTGTGGGCTAAGAATATCACGCTGCCGTCCGTTTCGGTTAAGCGAAAGTAGAGGTGGAAACAGGCGCGTTGCTTGGCCATGCAACTCCAGTTCCTTAGTTAACGTTGACCCCTCCGGTAGCGGGAAAGCTGCCGGAGGGGTCAACATATTTTCTCAAATCAACCGGGACGGTTAGATGCTGCCTAGGCCGTCGTCGGTCAGCCCTCCCAGCAGATCGGTGACTTCGTTAAGCGTCTCGCCGAGCGGGTTATCGCCGCCGAGCAATCCGCCAGCGAGACCGCCAGAGCCGCTATCTTCTCCGGTCAGACCACCGAGCACGTCACCCAGCGGACCATCTTCTCCGGTCAGGCCGTCAAGGACATCACCCAGTGGGCCCTCCTCCCCAGTTAGACCGCCAAGCACGCCACCCAAAAGTCCACCCAGAGGATCGTCGGCACCGCCCTCTCCTGCGGACGTACCCTCGCCAAGAGTACCAGTGCTGGTAAGGTCGCCGACAATCCCACCAGAGCCGGTAATGTCTGACAGAACCCCCTCGTTGCCAACGAGGTCACCAAGCAGGCCATCAGAGCCCGTTACGTCACCTAATACACCCGAATTGCCGGTGAGATCGCCTAGCAGGCCACCATCAGAGATAACCCCATCAACCAAGCCAATGCGATCATCTGGGACGCCATCTCCGAGGAGAGGTTGTCCCAAAAGAGCATCCCCCACAGTGCTCGCCGGGGTGCCCTCGCCAATCAGATCGCCTAGCAGACCCTCAGAGCCCGTGATGTCTCCCAGAACCCCAGAGTTTCCTGTCAAATCGCCCAGAAGTCCGTCGTCAGAGATCACCGGGTCGAGGAAGCCTTGATTATTCAGGTCTGTGGGCTCAGCTGGGTCGGCCGGGACCGTAGGAACGCCATCTCCCAACAGGCCACCCAGCAGATCATCAGCGCCTCCTTCGACCGTACCTCCGCCAAGCGTACCTGTGTTGGTAAGATCGCCAACAAGCCCTCCGGAACCAGTGATGTCTGACAGAACCCCCTCGTCACCGACTAGGTCACCAAGCAAGCCATCAGAGCCTGTCACCTCACCGAGCACACCCGAATTACCGGTGAGATCACCCAACAGTCCCCCATCCGCGAGGACCCCGTCGAGAATGCCTACGCTGTCATCAGCAACGCCATCTCCCAACAACGGCTGGCCTAGAAGGTCATCTCCCACGGCACCAAGCGGGGAACCCTCGCCGATCAGATCGCCAAGCAATCCCTCAGAGCCCGTGATGTCTCCCAGAACCCCAGAGTTCCCTGTCAGATCACCGAGGAGGCCATCGTCAGAGATCACCGGATCAAGGAGGCCTTGATCACTCGAGTCCGTAGGATCAGTCGGATCGGTCGGATCCGTGGGATCGGTCGGGTCCGTAGGATCAGTTGGATCGGTTGGGTCCGTAGGATCAGTCGGATCGGTCGGGTCCGTGGGATCAGTCGGATCGGTTGGGTCCGTAGGATCAGTCGGATCGGTCGGGTCCGTAGGATCAGTCGGATCGGTTGGGTCCGTAGGATCAGTCGGATCGGTCGGGTCCGTAGGATCAGTTGGATCGGTTGGGTCCGTGGGATCAGTCGGATCGGTCGGGTCCGTGGGATCAGTCGGATCGGTTGGGTCCGTAGGATCAGTCGGATCGGTCGGGTCCGTAGGATCGTCGTCTCCCCCACCGCTACTGCTGGCCGCGGCACCAATTAGACCTAAGCCACCTGCCGCCGCCGCGATCAAACCCTCATTAGACATCTCACCGCTACCACCGACAAGAGGATCACCTTCGACCCCGCTCTCGGTCCCGTCGGCCAGAACCAAACTATGCAAAGAACCGTCCGCTGCTGGAATGTAAAAATCATTGACTGTGATCACATCCCCGTTCGCAAGGGTAATGAACAAGTCATCCCCCTGTCTGGCGTAGCGCTCAATGTCGGAACGGTTAACGTCAATCTTGATGCCAATTTCAGAACCGGCTTGGATGGTTCGATCTGCCATGTGCAAACTCCTCATGGGGGCCGCCTTGGGAGAGGCGTACTTCTAAAGTATGTATAAATAACTTAAGTATATGAGAAACAGGCGTTACTCTGGTTGTCAATCCTGAATGGGGGGGGCTTTGCCACCCTCATCTCAGATCCCGCCCCCGGTATGAAATCGCTGAGCGCCTTGAAATTAAGGGAAAAGCCCCGCCTTTCAGCGGGGCTTTTGGTAAGTGCGAGAAGTTAGAAACAGTCTGTTTACGCGCCATCCACCGAAGCCGAGAGGCTCAGGAGCATGCCGTCACCACCGAGACCATCCAGCAGATCGCCGCCTAGATTGCCAAGCAGACCCCCATCACTACCCGCTCCCAGCAGGCCGACACCGGTGAGATCACCCAGCAATCCGTCCTCGCCGGTTACATCAGCCAGCAGGCCCATATCTCCAACAAGATCACCGGCCAAGCCCTCGGACCCGGTCACGTCACCCAGTAGGCCTTCGTTCCCCGTCAGGTCGCCAAGCAGACCGCCGTCCGCGATCACCGGATCAAGCAAACCATCCTCAGCCCCCACGGTGGCCAACAGGTCCTCAACCGTACCAGAGACGACATCAGCTGGTCCGCCGTCCCCGCCGAGAAGGCCGCCAAGAACGCCACCTTCACCGCCGAGCAAGCCACCAACGAGGCCCTCGTCACCAAGAACACCGTCTAGCACGCCACCCTCACCGCCGAGCAAGCCGCCAACAACACCCTCGTCACCAAGAACACCGTCTAGCACGCCACCCTCGCCGCCAAGCAGACCTCCAAGAAGATCCCCTTCGCCGCCGAGCAAGCCGCCAACAACACCCTCGTCACCAAGAACACCGTCTAGCACGCCACCCTCGCCGCCGAGCAGACCTCCAAGAAGGTCCCCTTCGCCGCCAAGCAAGCCGCCAACAACACCCTCGTCACCAAGGACACCATCTAGCACGCCACCTTCACCGCCGAGCAGGCCGCCAAGAATACCGCCATCACCGATAACGCCATCAAGAACGCCTTCTACGGTTTCAACGATACCGTCCACTGCGCCACCTTCGCCCAGCAAACCATCGGTCAGCCCGGTCCCGCCAAGGACGCCGCCCAAAAGACCGTCATCAGACACAAGTCCTCCAGTCAAACTACCAGACCCGTCACTGCTGCCCAAAAGGCCGCTGCCCGTTAGGGTGCCAACCAGGCCATCCTCTCCGGTAACGGGGCTCAAAAGCCCGTCGTTGCCAACCAAATCTCCCAGCAAGCCATCGGACCCGGTCAGGTCTCCCAACAGCCCATCGTTCCCGGTGAGACCACCCAGCACGCCTTCATCCCCAAGCACGGGATCAAGCAATCCAGTGTCCGCCTCATCCGTAGGCTCAGTGGGGTCCGTCGGATCGGTTGGATCAGTTGTGTCTGTCGGGTCGGTTGTGTCCGTCGGGTCGGTTGTGTCCGTCGGATCGGTTGTGTCCGTCGGATCGGTCGGATCTGTTGTATCTGTAGGATCAGTTGTGTCCGTCGGATCAGTCGTATCGGTAGGGTCTGCCGGATCGGCCTCATCATCGCTGTCATCAGCAAACGCGAGAGAAGCTGTGGTCAGAGCGCCCAGCCCAGCACCGATTTGCTCCATGTTGCCACCAAGACCGGCAACCTCTTCCGTGTCATCAAAGGTCCCTTCAACGCCGCTGAACGTACCATCAGCCAGCATCAGCTTGTGCGGCACACCGCCAGCCGCAGCTTCGTAGAAGTCAGATACGACGATCTTACCGCCATCACGCAACTCTACAACAAGGTTGTCCCCTGACTTTACGTATCTGGAAATGTCACCTTTGGCGGCATCTATCTTCACGTTGGCTAGGCCGCCAGCCTGGAGCTCAGTAATCGCCATCTCTTCTTCCTCTATCTATCCAACGCCCCTTGGGAGCGTGACCATTGGTCCACCCAGTTTCTCAATAACGAGATCACATACTAAAGTTGCGGTCAATGGATAGCTTACATACTTTTAGACATGTGCACCTTGCGTTGCTCATACACCCCGATATCCAGCCAAATGCTCATCAAGGGAACCCACGCGGTTGACGATAGCCCCTCAGGATCGCAGCATCCCAACGGCCCACTTGGATCGGTATGTTACCCCTCCTGCCCACCAGAAGAACAAAGCATGCTGGAGAACCAAATGCCCGAGGAAAAAGAATCGGCTTTGAACGCAGCAAAAGTCAGACCTGTTCTGCAGGCGATCGCACGCTTAATATCCACCGATCGGCGCATTGCGATACTCGCAACAGGGAAGGCAGAAATCCTACTTTCAAACCCCCCTGCCAATCAATTGGGGCTGGACGTGGCGGCTCTCAAGGCGACCTTTAGCTGGCCCACACTCTGCGCCCGCGCACAGCGCAGCGGCAGCGTTGCGGTATCCACAACTTATAAAGCAACACAGCTCGAGGGAGAGCTGGTACACCTCTCTCTTGGCAATGCCGAAACTTTCCTGCTGCGCTTGGTCGAAACTGATCAAGAGGCTGTGCAACTACAAAACCGCGCGCGCGCAGCGACCCTGCTTCGGGTTGCCCACGACCTAAGAACACCAATCCAATCTGTCTTAGCCTCCGCAGAAACACTCTTTGAGCAAGAGAAAGGCGCAGCTGCAGCGCCCAATCCGCGCACCGCAGACGTGCAGAAGTCTGCGCAACTCGCCCTCACTCACATAGAAAAAGTGATCCGCGTGATCCGGGGGGAACTGACCAGCGCCGACCTACAAGCCGACGAGGACTTCGACCTGGGCGAAGAAGCACGAACAATCGTCGATATGATCAAGCCCATCGTGCACGGGCGAGGCGCGAGCGTGACCCTGACCGTAGAGCCACAAGACCAACTCCGGCTTCACGGGCCCGTCCATCTGGTGCGCGCCCTGCTCCAGAACATGTTCGACAATTCAGGCAAACATGGCGGGGAAGCCATCGACATACATGTTACATGCGCCCCCGGCCCAAGACAGCAAGACACCAAAAGGCAGAGCGAAAACATCATCACCGTTCAGGTCGCAGATCAGGGCGGCGGTATACCCGATGCCCAAAAGGCGCGGCTGTTGGGAAGCAATATTGACGCAACACGCATAGACCGGAGCACCGACGCCAAGACAGAGCGGACCAGCGCCGGGATGAGCGTCCTAGCCCATGCCATCAGCCACCTGGGCGGCCATCTCGAACTTCTTGACCGAGCCCATGACGGCGAACCGCTGATAGACACCACACAACCTGTCGCCGGGACAATCTTACGCGCGACTTTCTCATTGCCCGGCGCAGCTGCAGATACCACAGCAGAGGATCCAGACGCCACGCCGAGCAGCGATGGACTGCTAAAAGGCCTTGGGATACTGGTCGTAGAGGACAGCCCCTCAAGCCGAGATTGGCTGGTTCACAGCCTGAGCCAAGCGGGCGCGCAGGTCGAAGGGGTCGAGAACGGATTGCGAGCAATGCGTATTCTGCAACGGCCCGACGCCGCGCAGAACATTAACCTTCTGCTGACCGACATGACCCTCCCCCATATAAACGGTGTCGAGCTGCTGCGCGGCATCCGAGATGAACAATCAAAGGGCAGACTGGAATGGGACGGGCTGATCCTTGGTCTGACAGCGCATGTTAACGACAAGCTGCGTGAGGCATGTCTCGCCCTCGGAATGGTCCGGCTGCTGGAAAAGCCCATCCGCAATGCTGCGCTTTGCCACGCGGTCTACTGTGCAGCCCACAGCAAGGATGACAACACAGTCTCCGCCACAGACGGCAGCGCCCAACCAATAAAAAAGACCCCCGCCACCTTGGCAGAACCATTCTCAGCAAGAACAGTCAAAGACCTGACCAAGCAGCTTGGCCAAGAGGCTGCCGTGGGGTTCATGATGCGCGCCCATGCCGAGGCACGGGCGATCCTTGATGAGATCACACCCGGCAAGCAGAGCGCCGAAACCAAGCGCTTGCTGCACGCCGCAACCGGGTCTTCCGGCCTTACGGGCCTTAAGTTGCTGGAACACGGCCTGCGCCAAGTAGAGCTTTCTCTCGACACCTCCGAAACGACACAGCAAGTTGCACTCGAGGGCGCAAGGGAAGCATTAGACGCGACGCAAAAAGCCATACACACGCTTGGATCAAGTTCACCCGATAACAGATGATCGCTTGCTTCGCTGAGGTTTCGTGATAAATCTAGCGTCCGGGCCGATAAACGGTCCTTTTTTGTTCGGCCTTTGTCGATTAATGCCGTCCGTCGATAGTGTTGACTTGAGGACTTTACCCAGGGGTTTCGTAAATCAAAGATGAGTAATATGACGTCCCCTCAAACCAAACCAACCCGGATCCTAATCGCAGATGACCATGCGATGGTATTGGAAATGTTTGAGCAGTTCCTCTCAAACCTCCCCGACTTTGAGGCACAGACCGCGCCCGACCTTGAGACCGCGCTCGACAAGATCGACGCGGAAGGACCTTTTGATCTGGTGTTGGTAGACCTCGACATGCCAGGCATGAACGGGATTACAGGCCTGTCAAAAGCCCTCGAGCGGAACGGGGGCAAGCCCGTCGGAATTCTGACCAGCAATCCCACAGCGCATGTCGTGTCAGAAGCACTTGCTCTGGGCGGCGCAGGCATCGTCCTCAAAACGGAATCGCTTAAGAGCCTCACCAACGAGATACGTTTTATGGCCAACGGCGGGCGGTACGTTCCAGTCGAGCTTATCGACCGGCCACGCGCCAAAGTCAGTAAAGTATCAAGCAATTCCCCTCTATCAGAACGCGAAATGACCGTTCTAGCCCTTCTCGCCCAAGGCCAACCCAACCGCGAGATCGGAACCGAACTGGGTCTGGCCGAAGCAACCGTCAAGATGCATGTGAAATCCATCTGCGCCAAGCTGGGTGCAAACAACCGCACCCAAGCGGTCATTGTCGCCCGCGACATGAACATCTTCTGAGCGAAGAAACAGCAACCTCACAGCGCCTCAACCTTAGTTGCACCCACAAGTTTATGTGCGCTACGCTCACACCACCCCCCCTCCATAACGGCTGGGGGAGGCCCGAAAACGGAGCCAATGGTGAGCAAACCAGTTATCGTCTTTGCAGGTGCCGTATATCCCGGCCAGTTCGGCCTGCTATGCGACTACCTGCGCCATTCAGGCCTGGCCGAAAGCTACTTTCTAACCACGCCAGGACATATGAAACGCAACCGACAGCGCGGCAATCATATTCTTGGGTTTCGCCCGGATGGCCCAATTTTGAGCGATGATCGGTACTACTATTCAGCCAAAGTGGAACGCTCAGCCCGCATCGGCAGAGGGCTACTCAACGCTCTACGCGACCTGCGCAAACATACGAAGATCGACGTGGTAGTGGCCCACTCCCTTTGGGGTGCGCCGCATTTCCTCTACGATGAAATCGACGCGGCCATTGTCAGCTACATCGAATTCCCAAGCTTCCGGGCGCATGGCTGGGACCCCGCCTATCCACCCGACTTGTCACAACGGATCGCAGACCGAAATGCTGAGATGCTGAACTTTCACCAAGCCGTCTGCAGCGACCTGGTGATCTGCCCCAGCCAACATGCAAAGAGCATGTTCCCCCCTGCCCTGCGCTCCAATATCGAAGTGCAAATGGAGGGGTTTGATTTCACATCAATGCCTGCACCTGTGACCGGCGGCCGCGAGAAGATGACAATCGGTTTCGCGGCACGCGATCTGTCATCAGCCAAAGGCTTTGAAACCTATGTGAGGCTGGTCGACAAACTGGTGTCACAGGGCGTTGATGCGCAATTCATTGCCTTCGGCGGCGCCGAGGAAGTGACTTATGGCTACGAACAACAAGCTGTCACGCGCGCACATAACGGCCAGATCAAAACTTTCCGCGATCACCTAATGCTTAAGCACCCCCGCGCCGCAAAGGTGATCGAATTTCCCGGCAAACTGCCTTACGATGAATTCTCAAAGCGGATCACAGAAGTAGACCTTTTCCTCTACCCCCTAAAGTTCGGTGTCGCAAATTGGGGTTTGATGGAAATACTGGGGCGCGGTGGCTGCGTCCTAGCACCCGACCGTGGATATGCAGCTGAGATGATCCAAGACGATGTCAACGGACAGCTGCTTCCCGACAACGACGATGCTTGGATCAACGCAATCCTCGCCCTCCTAGACGATCCAGCGCGACGCTTTCGTTATGGGCAGAAGGCTCGGAACCTCGCGCGCGCGCAATACGACCTATCTGTCACAGCCCCCCGCTACATGACGCTCTTCCGACAAGCGATGTCCAATCGCGCAGCCCGGATCGGGAACGCCCAAGAGACCGCCAACTCACCTAGAAATATGCCCTGAGGCCCAACCCAAACGTCTGCCGCGCGACGCATCATCAAAGCCAATGAGCGAGAACAAAAAGCATATGCCGACCGCTTCTGAGGACGACGCACCGGATCTGAATGCGCCCTACTGGGCCGACAAGTCCGCCAGTGCAACCCTTCAGCGTGGACGACCCAAGGCAGAAGGTTCGGGCTGGCAAAGCCGGATCAACGATGCTTTGCGCAAGGTCGCGCTAACGAACATCACGGCTCAAGCAAAAACGCTGTCAGGTTCTGGGCACAATGCAGGAGCCGGATAATCTCGACAGTATGCCCGTCCAACCGATACACCACTAGATGTGCGCCCGTGGGATGTATCCGCACCGACGGGGACTTTTCTTTGGAAACTGGGTGACTTGAGGCCACCCAGTGCCACATCTGCAGACTGACCGCTTTTCAAACTCATGCTCCGTGATGCCCTCACGCACATCGCCCGGCTTGCGAATAACTTTGTGCCCGCATTCCCAGCATCGAACTTCAATGTGCGTGATGCCTATCGCAAATAACTGATCAGTCATCGGACCTCTCTCAACAAACGCCCAAGGGCTCGCGGTGCTGGAAGAGGCGGCCAAAACCATGCTTCCGCCAGGATACACCATCGAATATGCTGGGGTGTCACGGCAGATCAAGCGCGATTCAAACTCGCTGCTCATAACCATGGTAATCTCGCTCGCGATCGGTTCGCCTAGTCAATCCGGGTCTAAACTTAATCACCCAGAGATAAACGGTCGACCGACTGGCAGTGATCCCATGCTCCTCCAGTAGGTCGACCACATCTTGGTAGGGCTGCGGATAATGCAGATACTACCTACCGCAACACACAGAGGATGATGTGGCGCGGGATAATCAACCTCAAAAGCGAAAACTTGGCTCAACGGCTAAGTTAGTGCAACAGTCTGAGAAATACTGAGGATCGCAGATTCCGCTCTATTCACGGTCCGAGATTAGCTTTTGTATTGAGTGTGGTCCCCAAGCTTTCCTGAAGAAAAACCGCGGCCTTTATATTTGAACTGTCACATAGCTTATCCTTTTGGTGGGTAATGAGCAGTGGATTAAGCTCTCAAACCGGCAGTGGTTTTTCCAGATCGGTCAAAAACCTTCAAGGCCTCCACGCTCGAGGATTAGACAAAGCGTCAATATCTCGGTTGATTTGAGCCTGGTTACCTAGCCAATGAAGCGCATCGGAACCATTGACATAATTGTCAATAATGTTATTTATAATAAATTCGGAGGAGGAATGAAATGAAATTTAGCTGTAATATCAGCTCTTTATTGTCGGTGCTGTCTGCAGCATCGCTCGGAGCACTTAGGAAAACTACAATCGCCCTTGCCGCGACGCTCTCCATTAGCGGCGCGTTGCCTGCAGTGGCTGATGGTTCGCTACGACTTGGGACCGCCAGTGAGGGCGGTGTCTGGTTTGTTCTCGGAAATGGTTTTGCCAAGGTGTTTGGGGATGCTCTCGGGACAGTCGTTACGCCGATTACAACAGCGGGATCTATGGAAAACGCACGGCGCCTGAGCGCCGGGAACGATCTGCATATTGGCCTGTCGCTCGCCACGAGTATGCGTAACGGCGTCAATGACGGCACTGTCGATGCTGATAAGATCCGCGTCATCGGTGCGGGTCACGCGAATTTCATGCAGGTTGTCGTTCGAGATGAATCTGGGATCGACAGCTGGGCAGATGCGTTCGGTAGCGGTTACGTAGTCGGCGTTGGTGAACCTGGCAGCGCATCGTTTGAGGTAACGACCGGGGCAATACAAGCAATCGCAGGATCACTCGACAACATCAATCCTGCCCGGATCGGCCATCAGGCGCAATCCGAGGCTCTCAAAAACCGCGACCTGGAGGTTATGGTTGTTACGCCCGGCATTCCGACTGGCGCCGTGGTCGATGCCACCAGTTCGGCAAACGCCCGTCTGATTTCAGGAACAGAAGATGAAATCGCCACACTACAAAAGGTCATGCCCTTCATGGCTACGGGTGTCATCCCGGTTGGCACTTACACAGGCCAAGAGAGCCCAGTCACAACAGTTGTTCTACCTTCCATCATGATCGTGAATGACCAGATGGACGATGACACCGCCTATGCGTTGACGAAAGCACTCTATGAAAACCCGGACAAACTTGCCTCTGTCCACTCGAATGGCAGCCAATGGGTGCCGGAGAATGCATTAGCATCGCGCGAGTTCATAGTGGATCAGGGCTTTGACTACCATTCTGGAGCGGTCCGCTACTTCAAAGAAATTGGCATCTGGTAAACTCATGGGGCGCGGCCAAAAGTGCCGCGCCCGAAGATTATAGGCACTTTATGCGGTTCTGATCCGCAACCTACGGGAGAAAATCCATGACGGTCGACGAGATCCCCGCACGTGGTAGAAGTCGGTTTGCCGATCTCTGCGCCCTTATTTTCGGTGCCGTTACCGTGGTGCTAGCCGCAGGTTTTTTCTTTCTCGATCCAGTTCTTAATCGGATCCTGCATATAGGTCTGGGTTTTCTAATGCTGTTTGCCATGCAGCGTGAGGCACCGGACCGCTTATCACGCGCGATTGGGACTATTGGGATCGTCGGGATCGTTCTGGTCACTGCTTATGCCTACTACTGGTATCCGCAGATGTGGCAGTTCGCGGGTTTGCCGCCATCATCCACGGAAATCGGCCTTGGGTTGATCGCGCTGTTGATGGCGTTGGTGGCAGCTTGGCGCGTAGCTGGACCGAGCATCCCGATTATCGCCCTGTTCTTCATCGTTTACACTCTTGCCGGCGCGAACCTGCCGGCACCTTTCTCCCATGCTGGGCTCGATTTCACTCAAATCGTTCAGGCATTATTCTTGACTGGGCGGGGGATTTACGGGTCAATCACCGGTGTTTCAGCAAGCTATATTGTATTGTTTGTGCTCTTCGCAGCATATCTAGGCCAGCTTGGCTTCATAGACTTTTTGCTAGTAAAATCCCAAAAGGCGCTTGGTCGAACTCGCGGTGGGCCGGCAAAAGTCGCCGTCATCGCCAGCGGCAGCCTTGGTGCCGTGATGGGCACTGCTTATGGCAACACGGCGAGCACCGGAGCATTCACCATTCCGCTGATGAAGCGCACTGGTTTCTCTGGACCGTTTGCGGCCGCCGTTGAGGCGACGGCGAGTGTCGGTGGGCAGTTCGTGCCACCCATCCTCGGCGGCGCGGCCTTCCTAATGGTCGACATTCTCGGCATTACCTATACTAACGTGATGCTAGCAAGCATTCCGCTGGCAATCATGTTCTACCTCAGCATCTTCGTAATGGTTGATCTGAGAGCCGCCCGCGATCATTTGGCGGGGGTCGAAACCACCAACCTGTCTGATGCCATAGATTTGAAGGACGATTTCTTTTTTGGCGGCTGGTTGAAGTTCCTACCTATCATTGTCCTGATCGCAATGCTGGTGCAGGGCTACACGCCACCTCGAGCAGGCTTCTATGCTTTTTGTTCCATCGCACTGGTCGATTTAGCCGAGAACCGCTCTCTTGTCTTTGCTATCCGAAACCTCTTTCAAGGGCTGATCGAGGGTGCCCGCAATGCGGCAGTTATCGTTGGGATCATCGCCGCCGCTGGCATCATCGCAGGCCTAACCAGCACCACAGGCTTGGGTCTCGTTCTCTCTCAAATTCTCGAAGGGGTAGCTGGGGAGAGCCTCCCCTTGCTTCTGGTGCTTACAGCAATCACCTCAATTATTCTTGGCTTAGGTTTGCCGACCATCGTTTGTTACCTTCTGATGGCCGTTCTAGTCGCTCCCGCGCTGATTTCGAGTGGTGTAGAGCCAATGGTTGCTCACTTATTCTTGATTTACTTTGCGGCGCTGTCATCGATTACGCCACCAGTCGGTCCAAGTAACTTCATTGCGGCGTCCATCGCAGGCAAGGATACGAACCCGATGAAGGTCGGCATGATTGCGGTTCAACTAGCTTTGCCTGGATTCATCGTCCCTTTCGTATTTGTTTATCACCCCGAGCTTCTGCTGACCGATGGTATTACCTTTGGCATAACCTACAGTTTGCTAACCGCGTGCATCGGCATTTATGCTCTTGCCGCAGCGCAGGTGGGAATGGTGCTACCTGGCCATCGAGCTGGTGGATGGCTATTTCGTGGCATGCTAATGCTCGGTGCCTTGGCGCTGATTTGGCCAGGCGGGTATACGGATATACTGGGCTTTTCGTTGTTAGGGCTGGTGCATATCTTAGCCCTGCGGCGGAACGGTAATGCGACCTATACGGCGGCAAAACCATGAGTGCTGGCCGTTGGATCAACCGGCCTGATGGTTCGAACTGGGGCGAATTCGGCCCCGATGACGAACGAGGTCGGCTAAACTTGCTCACCAGTGAGAGAACCCGGCAGGCCGCGCAGGAAATTCAAGAAGGCCGGAGTTTTTGCTTGTCGCTTCCATTGGATTATCCCGGTGGCAGCTTCTTGAACCCCCGACGCGGCCCTCCGCGTCACTTCGCGACAATCCGCGACGATAGCGCGAATTTCAATTACGACATCGCACGCGAGGATCCTGCGATCACAGATGTGATCTGCGATGATGCAGTCCTGTTGCATATGCAATATTCAACGCAGTGGGATTCCCTTTGCCATGTCGGAGCCCGTTTTGATGCTGACGGTGATGGCGACGCAGAAATTGTCTATTACAACGGTTGGCGTGGTGGCGAACACATAACCACTGGGGATGGACATGTCGGGTGCGGCATGGGCCCGGAGGGCGTCCAAGCTCAGCGCCTTGGTATCGAGCGGATGGCTGAAACTGGCGTTCAAGGGCGTGGCGTCATGGTCGATCTACTTCGGCATTTTGGTTCTGGTCGCACTCTCGTGACCGGCGCCATGTTTCGGGAAGTTCTGGAAAGAGATGAGATAGCGGTTGAGGCTGGCGACATGCTTTGCTTACACACTGGCTTCGCGGAAGCCCTTCTGGGCATGAACCGAACGCCTGATGCGGAAAAGCTAGCGAGAAGTTTTGCTGTCCTTGATGGGCAAGATGAGGACCTCCGCGACTGGATCACCGAAAGCGGCATCGCAGTCTTAATCGCGGACAATTATGCGGTTGAGCAAACAAAACGCACGCCCGTGGGGCCGCAAGGTTCATCTCTCCCCCTGCACGAGCATTGCTTGTTCAAGCTCGGAATTCACCTTGGAGAATTGTGGCGCTTGGGCCCGCTTAATGAGTGGCTGCGCGCAAGGGGTAGATCACGGTTCTTTCTGACGGCTCCGCCTCTTCGCTTACCTGGCGCGGTTGGGTCGCCTGTAACGCCAGTTGCGACGGTATAGCTCCTCTTAGCTAGACGGAAAATTTGCGCTCAGATACATGTCACGGGGGCGGTTGGTGTGGCGCAGATTGATCTGGATAAGGCGCTCTTGTGCGCCATCATCTTGACTGGCGGCTTCGGCAACGATGTCTGCGTGATCATCCTGTGCGGCGCAGCGGTAGGTATCGTCATAAAACCCCCGTGAGCGGATCGGATGAGTGCGAAACGCGTAGTCACGTATCGCGTTGGCCAGCACAGGGAGTTCACAAGCCTCAAAAAAGACCTCGTGAAACCGGTTGTTGAGCTCATACATCTCCTGAAGCGCACCGTTTTCACCTGCAGTGATGTGTTCTTCGTGCAGGTCCTGCAAGGACCTTACCACCTCCGGCTTGAGAGGGAACGCCATGCGCTTAATGGCCTGTGTCTGGAGCGCATTCCGAATGTCATAGAGGCCGCGCACCTCGTCAGCAGTGTAGTTTTGGACGCGCGCACCCTTGTTTCGCACCTGCACGACAAGACCGCGTTGAATCAGTTCGGTTAAAGCAGTGCGAACCTTGTGACGGGTCGTAGCGAAACGCTCGATTAGCTGGTCTTCGACAAGATGCTCTCGCGGATGCAAATGGCCGAAGATGATGTCTGATTCAATTTCAGCGATAATCCGGTTCTGATCCGTAAGGCGATCATTTTCACTGCCAGGGTTTGCCTTCTTGTTCATGACGTCTCCTGTTTTGGCCACTTTCACATTCTGTCCTGCAAACGGCAATCCGCTTCCGGAAAGTTTAATATGTAATATTATTGACAATATTATTCATAATGATAAAACCATCAACATGAAAAAATTTTCACCCCCTTATAGCGAGATGCTGATTGGCTGCGGCGCGGGTTTCTCCGGTGATCGGGTGGACGCGCCACAAGCCGTTGTTGCGCATCTCATCGCCGATGGGCGACCTTCGGTTTTGATGCTTGAGACACTCGGCGAGCGGACTTTAGCCTTGGCCCAAAAAGCGCGCCAACATGATCCGCAGAGCGGCTATGAACCGCTTTTAGAGCAGCTTGTTGGACCAATCATCGCGCAGTGTTTGGATGCCGAAATTCCGATCATTGGAAACTTCGGCGCAGCCAATCCTCGTGCGGCAGCTAGAGCAATCCATAAGCTCGCCAAAACCGCCGGCGCTCGGCGACCTCGTATTGCGGTAGTAGAGGGGGACGATTTACGCGCCAAGATCGCCGATATTACCTTGTCACCCTGGGAAGGGACGCCGTCAGACTACAGTCTGGATCCAGCCCGCATATTGGCCGCGAATGCTTATATCGGGGCAGAGGGTATAGCACAGGCCCTAGACGAAGGCGCTGATGTTGTGGTGACTGGTCGCGTGGCTGATCCCGCACTCGCCTTAGGGCCATTAATTCACGGCCTCGGTTGGTCTCCCAGTGACTGGGATAAGATGGCCATTGGCACGATGGCGGGGCATCTTCTGGAGTGCGGTTCGCAAATTTGCGGTGGCTACTTTGGTGACCCCGGCAAAAAGGATGTGCCCGACCCCGCGCGCATCGGTTTTCCTGTGGCAGAGATAAGCGCAGAGGGTCGCGTAACCATCACTAAAGCAAATGGAACCGGCGGGCGTGTGGACGTGCAGACCGGCCGCGAGCAACTGCTCTATGAGGTCCACGACCCCGCCGCCTATATCACACCAGATGTAGTCGCAGATATCAGCGAAGCTGAGATCACGAAGGTCGCTGAGAACCAAATTGAATTAAGTGGCGTTCGCGGGCACCCCGCCACCGATAGCTACAAGGTTACGGTCAGTCTGCGCGGTGGCTGGTTGGGCGAAGGAGAGATCTCATATGCTGGCCTGAACGCCCTACCCCGTGCGCGTCGTGCCGTAGCAACCCTCAAAGAACGCATGAGCATCCGCGGTTTGAACCTGAGGAGTCGTCTAGATGTGATCGGTATTGCCAGCATCTTCGACAGCGATGATGGAGCATTGCAAGCTACAATCTCCGACGCGCAAGCGGCAGATTTACGGGTCCGTCTTGCTGTGGAAAGTGATGACAAGGCCCAGGTTATGGCGGCAACGCAGGAAGTGTTGGCGTTGCTATGTTGTGGCCCCGCAGGGGGTGGTGGCGTTCGACAAAGCCATGTGGAACGAATTCATACGGTATCCTTCCTTGTGCCCAAACGAGAGATCGAAACAAAGGTCACCTTCCTATGAACGCAGACTCTAACAACATTGAAACTGCGCTTTACGCACTGGCCCATGCCAGAGCTGGCGACAAGGGCGAGCGATTGAGCGTGTGTGTATTCGCATATCACGAAGCGGCTTATCCCTTGTTGTGCCAGCAGGTGACTGAGATGCGGGTCAACGAACTTTTCGCACATCGTGGAACAACTCGAGTGCGCAGGTATCTATTGCCGCGTCTGAATGGCATGAACTTCGTATTGGACGGCGCGCTCGAGGGCGGCGTGAACGGCAGCCTAAATTTGGACGGGCACGGAAAGTCGCAATCGTTCCGGCTGCTGGAGCTACCAATCACAGTCCCAGCTGAGCTGGCATTTGCGCTTCACGACTAATCACCGCGCCCGATTGCGCGACTTTGGAGGACACCCGACATGACAATCGAATATCTTAAACGTGGCAAAACTGCGGGTGATCGTGCCGAAGATGATCTGAAAACTCGCGCCGTCGTTGAAGCCACCCTGCAAGACATTGAGGCTCGTGGCGACGAAGCTGTTCGGGATTTATCCGAAAAATTCGATAGCTACTCACCCAGGTCTTTTCGTCTGTCGAATAGTGAAATCGAAGCCTTGATGGCAAAGGTCTCCGATCAGGAAATGCACGACATCAAATTTGCGCAGGAACAGGTGCGCAAATTTGCCCAAGCACAGCGGGATTCGATGCAGGACATCGAAGTTGAGACGCTACCGGGCGTAATCCTCGGCCATAAGAATATTCCAGTGCAATCTGTTGGCTGTTATGTGCCAGGCGGTAAGTTTCCGATGGTCGCAAGCGCGCATATGTCGGTTGCTACGGCTGCTGTTGCTGGTGTCCCTCGCATCATCGCCTGCACCCCGCCTTTCAAGGGCGAACCAAATCCAGCGGTGATTGCCGCGATGCATCTTGGCGGGGCACATGAAATCTATGTTCTAGGAGGCATTCAAGCGGTTGGCGCAATGGCCATTGGCACCGAGACCATTGACCCTGTGCATCTTCTTGTTGGCCCAGGAAATGCTTTTGTTGCTGAGGCCAAGCGTCAGCTATTCGGTCGCGTCGGCATTGATCTTTTTGCCGGTCCAACTGAAACGATGGTGATTGCAGATGAGTCTGCCGCCGATCCGGAACTTTGCGCAACCGACCTACTGGGTCAGGCCGAACACGGATATAATAGCCCCTGCGTTCTCCTGACCAATTCCCGCGAGTTGGCGACAGGAACAATGCAGGAAATCGAGCGCCTGCTTGGCATCCTGCCAACGGCCGATACTGCAAAAATCAGCTGGGAAGAGTATGGCGAAGTAATTGTTTGCGATACTTATGACGAAATGTTGGCGGTCGCAGATGACATTGCATCCGAGCATGTGCAGGTGATGACCGATCGCGATGATTGGTTCCTGGAAAACATGACATGCTATGGCGCATTGTTCTTGGGACCACGGACGAATGTAGCCAATGGAGACAAGGTGATCGGCACTAATCACACCCTGCCAACAAAAAAGGCGGGACGCTACACTGGCGGATTATGGGTTGGTAAGTATCTAAAAACGCATAGCTATCAGCGCATCCTGACAGATGAGGCCGCGGCAATGGTGGGCGCTTATGGCTCACGTCTTTGTATGCTCGAAGGGTTTGCTGGTCATGCGGAACAATGCAATGTCCGCGTGCGACGTTATGGCGGTGTCAACGTGCCTTATGCTGCGGGTGCGCCAGTGGTGAAGGGCTGATGGAGCTTCCCCGAACCCCTTCGATGCGCCTTACGGGCAAGCATGCATTGGTGGCCGGCGCATCGCGTGGCATTGGTCTAGCGATCGCTGCCGCCCTAGCCGAAGCTGGTGCGAATGTAACCTTGGCGGCGCGTAGCGAAGCCTTGTTGAAAAAGGTGGTGACAGCACTACGCGCAGAGGGCAAGAACGCGCACGCATTGGCGCTGGACGTGACCGATACTGATGCTGTGCGACGCGCGGTTAGTGATCTTGCGCCGCTCGATATCCTTGTTAATTCCACAGGCCTCGCCCGCCACGGTCCAGCGCTCGACACCGACCCGCAAGACTTCGATGCGGTAATGAACGTGAATCTCCGCGCAGCCTATTTCCTCGCGCAATCCGCAGCGCGCGCGATGCAAGGGCGTGGCGGTTCGATCCTAACTGTATCCAGCCAAATGGGCCATGTCGGCGGTGTGGATCGGGCGGTCTATTCTGCATCCAAACATGCTATTGAGGGGATGACCAAGGCAATGGCGATTGAGTTCGGCCCGCAAAACATTCGCGTTAACACACTCTGCCCCACCTTTATACGAACACCTCTAACGGAAGCGACTTTCGCCGACCCCGAAAAACGGGCTTGGATAGAAAGTAAAATCAAGCTGAACCGTGTAGGCACTGAGGCCGATATCATGGGCCCAGCCGTTTTTCTCTGTTCGGACGCTGCAGAGATGATTACGGGAACGCACCTCTTGATTGATGGTGGATGGACGGCTGGCTGAAACTGGCAAGTGAGCTTCCAGCTTCGCATGGCCTCAGACCCACATGTGGTTCTGAGGCCATGCGCCTTAAGGCTAATTTCATGCTTGGCTTAGGCGCCTGGAAGCGAGAAAGCAGGAATCATTGAACCGCCCCTTGTTTGCCGGAGAGCGTTTGGTTCGAATGTTAGGCTGCTTTTTCATTTGGGTTCAAGGTTGCATAGAACATCGCGTAAGGCGAATTGATCGTGTCACCCTTGCGAACGGGCTCCACTGAAAACGCGGCGCATGGCGTCAGAGCCGCCCCATCGGCCAACCCGGCGTTCTCGCGTTAGAGCAGCCGAAAGCCTCCCCCGAAGGGCTTCGCTCACGTCCTAAAATCTGACCGCTGCTCCGAGTGCGCGAAAGCTGCGGCCCTTAATCCAATTGCCAGACAGGGAAGGAGGAACAATGCCCAGCCTGCAGTTGATAAAGCTAGAGTTATGAATGGCCAAAGCTGATATGACGATAACCAAAGTGGCCAATGAGCCGGAATTCCGCACCAAACGCAGTAATTTCCTGCAAACGTAGGGGAAATCTTTCATAACTCCTCCCCGCTTTACTTTATGATAAGCCATTCAATAAAAGACGGACCCATATTTTAGACAATGAATAATGTTCGATGCCAAGTAGATTGGGGCGTACATGCTGGTTCTGCTTTGAAAAAGGATTGTCGATATGCCCCGAAACACGTCCGTAACCCTTGGAACTCACTTTTCAGATTTCATTGTCGAGCAAGTACAGACTGGCCGCTATGGGTCCGCCAGCGATGTTGTGCGGGCAGGCTTGAGACTTCTCGAAGAACATGAAACAAAAATCCGTGCTTTGCAGGATGCGCTGATTGCTGGGGAACAGTCAGGGACGCCGCGCTCTTTCGACAGTGATGCCTTTTTGAGCCGTATGCACGCAAAGCACGCTGCTAAACATGCAGGATAAACCCTATGCGCTTTCGCCACTGACTGAAATCGACCTTGAAGAAATCTGGTTCTACACGTTTCAGAAATGGTCACTTGCGCAGGCTGACAGCTACCACCGTGATTTGATTGCGACGTTCGAGGGGTTGGTATCTGGCACCAAAAGGGGCCGGGAAGTCGATGTGCGCCCCGACTAACTGAAATGCCCGGTCGGATCGCATATGATCTACTTCCGCGACAGTGGCGACCAGATCGAGGTGATCCGTGTGCTGCACCAGCGGCAGGACGCAACTCTCAATCTCTGATAACCACGCTGGCCGGACTGATTTCCACTGATCCGGTCTGTTGATCCAGAGCACCCTTGGTTACCATTTTGAGCTCCCTTCAATAAAAATAGGGCAATCTTCGCCAAAAAACTCAAGCTCGAGAACGCCTCTACCTTCAGGGAGGTCCGCGTTTAGGAACCAGCAGCCAAACAGGTTAATGCCCAAATACGACCTGATTACCTTTGGGAGACTACATCGCCACGCGCAATCGCTTCGCGTCTTTCGGCCAGCTCAGTCTGTTCCAGCGACATCTTGTGTCTTAGGCTGAGGGCAGCTCTCATGCGATAAGGGAGCGGGGTTCGGCACCTCACGTATGCCGATCAGCAGAGGGTACGGATCGGGACATTTTAGATATGCGTTTACATATCATAGTTCTTATAATCGCGTTTCAGTGCTCGTCATCCAATCCTGTCCGCCGAATGCGATCAAGGCGATAAAGAGGCTGTCGACCTCGCGGTCGGGACGAAACACGATCGTGATGCGATACCCTTGCCCGCCGTGCCGGACGAGCCAGCCGTCCAACGGTGCTGAAAGCCGCATGCCGGACGCTGGATTGGCGATGATGTCAGATACAAGCACGTCGATCTCATCAAGACGTCGGCTTGCGGCGGCAAAATCACCGTCCGTGGCCTCAATGATATGATCGACCAAAGCGTTAATATCGTGCGCGATCAGCGGATGGCGGATGACCCGCATCAGGCAGAGCCGCGATCGCCTGCTTGCACGCGCCGAGCGAGATGCTCCCTCGCGTCAGTCGTTATGGTGTCGCCTGTTCGCACTGGTTCCCAGATATCCAGAGGCAGAGCCAAGCGGCGCTGTACCTCGGCCTCGAACAATACCTTCTCACGTGTCCGGGCAGCACGCGCGCGGGCCATCTCTCCCGAGACCGCCGCGCTGACGTTCGGGTATTCTCCGCTCTCAACCAGTTCGCGCGCAAAGGCAAAGGCGGTATCTGTAAAGCTGACGCTCTGCTTGTGGACGCCCATCTCTTCCTCCGCGTGGGTAGTCTATTAGAGCACCATATGCGGATATGGGCAAATCTTCAAGGTAAGCGTGATCAGCTACGCTAACGAAGAACTACATTGTTGTTTGAACCGTGGAGCGCGCTAT
This sequence comes from Sulfitobacter sp. DSM 110093, assembly GCF_022788715.1. NCBI lineage: Bacteria > Pseudomonadati > Pseudomonadota > Alphaproteobacteria > Rhodobacterales > Roseobacteraceae > Sulfitobacter > Sulfitobacter sp. DSM 110093. The sequence continues at coordinate 41,451 of NZ_CP085169.1, read as the reverse complement.
CGACATTCCGGCAAACGCACTCACTGCCCACGCTGTGGACCTAGAAGCCTGCGAGATCGATTCAGCGCATGTCGCACTTTCTGCCGTTTCACTCTCCTGAATTTTTCGAAAACGAGCGCGGGTGATGCAGACTTTCCGATTGCCGGGTCGTTTATACCGCTTCGTCTCGATGCAACCCGCAACGCCTTCTTCGTACCAGCCCGCCGTCGTTCCGCTCTCACCATCCGTCATCATAGACTCGAAGCATTCGAGGCGTGGATATCCGCGGCAAACGTCGTTTGATCGACAATCGGCATGCCGGCTTGCAAGCTCGGCGCGATAACGCGACCACCCCAGAGCGCCAATTAGAAATGCGTGCTGAGACCCAGACCAAAGGTCTGCCGGGCGTCGCCTGGCTCGCGCTCAAAGGGGCTGGCGACATACAGCGACACAGGGGTCGCTCCAATGTCGAGAGTGACCGACACACCAATGCTGCTGCGGCGATGCCAACCATCATCAATACCCCCATCAAGCGTGTCGTCCAAATCCCAGCTGCCTCCGGTATCCACAAATATGCCCCCAAGGATTGGTGTGTGTAACAGCTCGCCAAAATCACGTTGCAGCTCGATGGATGCCCGTACAAAGTTATTTCCGCCCAAGGCATCCTCTCCATCGCGAGGGCCAATACCTCGCGGGGCAAATCCCCGGAAACTGTCCGCGCCAGGATAGAACCTATCGATGGCCCGAGACGCATTGCCGTCTAAACCGGAAACCGCCCCCGCATCAAATCCAAACAGCAACCGGGTTTTGTCCGCGATTGGAAACTGCATTCTTGCCTCAAAACGGGTATCCGAGAGCAGGTCAGATGTACCGACGTTCCAAAAATACTGATCCAATTTCACGCTGTAACCAAAGGTCTGCCATTGGCCATCACCCTCTTCTGGTTCAGGCCAATTCTTATGCGCCACGCCAAACCGAACATAGGGTGCTGCAATACCGTCGGTCTGTTCGCGCACCAACAAGGCACTGGCGCTCGGATCAAGATCGTAAAGTCGGTGATCTCGGTATCCTATGCCCCCTTCAAACCGTATGGTGGGCACCTGCGTCCAAGCAAGATAGGCTTCGGCTCTTACGGTTTCATAGGTAAAGCTACGGTCATCAAAAGAGTCACGGCCCGCCACGACTTCAAACCCCAAGTCCAGCGACGTCTCAAAGGCTTCTGTTCGATAGAGGTTCGCACTATATCGCTGTATCTCTTCGCCGTATTCAAGGCTCACCGCACCGTAAGTGCGGTCAAACAGGTTATAGCGTTCAAAGGACAGACTGGCTGTCAGCCCGTCCTGGGAGACATAAGCAAGACTTGCATCGATACGGCCCGGCCTTGTGTCCAACTCCTGAACGTCGATAACCAGCAGATCCCCCTCCAGCGATAGGCTCACCGTTTCAAACACGCCGGTCGACATCAGACATTCCTCGATCGCCATCAGCTCCCATTGCGAATAGGCGATCCCGGCTTCGGCACCGCAAGTTTTACGGATATCATCTTCGGGGATAAACTGCGCACCGCGCACTTCCACGCTGCGCACATTCTGTGCCTCAGCTGCTGTGGCCCATGGCAGCACCACTGTCATTGCTGCCGCCAGCGACGCAGATCGAAACACAACGGAAAAGAGAGCGCGGAACGCGCTTGAAGGGGGCAGCAGACAAGGCAAGGGCAGCACTTTCTATGTCGTATTTTGTAGTGGATAGGGCCAGCAGCGGCCCCACCACTTGGGTTTAGTGAAGGCGCGCCTTAAGAATTGGGCGCGTGAGGTAGCTTAAGATGGATCGATCGCCACTCTCAATATCAACTTGAGCAATCATCCCAGGCCGGATTGCGTACTGCTCCCCGAAGCGCTCCAAATAGCTCCGTTCGGTGCGCACCATAACGCGGTAAAAGTCGGCCGGACCTTGGGGCGTATCCTCTTCGACCGTGTCTTCTGAGATCTGCGTAACCACACCGCGCAGATCGCCATAAGTGGCAAAATCATATGCCGTAATCTTGACGCTGGCAGGCATGCCCGGCGCAATCAGCGCAACGTCCCGCGGCTTGACCTTCGTTTCAATGATCAACTGATCATCGGTGGGCGTAATCTGCATGATCGGCTCGCCCGGCTGCACCACGCCCCCGAGCGTGGTGATCTCGATGTTGTTAACCCTGCCCGACACCGGAGATCGGATTTCTGTCCGCCGGAACTCGTCCTGCTTTTGGACCAATTCTTGCTGCATCATCAACAATTTGGCCCGACGCTGAGCCAAATCCTTATAGGCGTCTTGGACATAGACATTGCGGGTTTCGCTGATCTTGCCATCCAGTTCAGCCTTCTTTTGCTCCAGTTGAAGCAAATTAATGCGGCTTACCGATCCATTAAGGGTCAAGGGCCGTGTTATGTCGATCTGCTCCTGAATGGCGAACCGCTCTGCCTCAAGAGCCTCAAGCGAGGCCTCAAGTTTTGTCCGTCTGGCCGTGAACAACTTTAGCTCATTGCGCTCCGAGCTGTTTGGCGCATCGCCAAAATCCAATACGGGGCGCTCAAGAACCTCTGCATCTAGGCGCGCAACCTCTGCAGTCAGCGCTATGATCTCAGACTCCGCTGAGAGAAAAGCCGATTCAGAGCGGGTCGGATCGAGACGCGCCAGCGTCTGACCTTCTTTAACAATGTCACCCTCTTGCACTGCCAATTCCGCCAGAATCCCGCCTTCAAGACTTTGGATCGTCTGCATCCGGCGTAAAGGAATGACACGGCCATCCCCCCGCGTGATCTCATTGATCTGGGCAACAGACGCCCATCCGATGGCAACGATCAAAGTGATGACAACCGTGCGTATCGTCCAGCGCGCGACCTTGAGTGTCTGACGCCGATAGCTGCCATCCAGGTGGCTTACTGGCATGTCATCAACGGTGGTCATTTCACAGCCTGCACCGGTTTGTTCTGAACGGCATTCGCACGTGCTGTGTTAAGAATGCTCAGCAGATCACCGTCGCGCGCCACCCGGCCCTCCTTGAGCACGATCGCGCGTTCGGTAAGCCCTAGCAACTCCCGCTTATGTGTCGAAATAATCGTCGTCCGGCCCTGCAGCCACTCCTTCATATGGGCGATAACCTTGCTTTCAGTGAGATGGTCGAAAGCCGATGTAGGCTCATCCAGCAAGACAATCCGAGGGTCCTGCAGCAGCACCCGCGCAAGGCCAATTGACTGACGTTGCCCCCCTGAGACATTGGCATTGCCCTGAAGTTGCAGATCAAGCCCGCGGACGTGGCGGCGCACGAACGTGCCTAATCCCACCGCATCCAATGCCTCAAGCAGCTCCTCGTCAGAATGCAGCCCATGGTCCAACAAAAGATTGTCCCGCAAAGTGCCTTGGAAAAGCGCGACACTCTGCGGCAGATAGCCAATCTGACGACGCCGGTCGATCGGATCAATCTGGCTTAGAGACAGACTGTCTACAAGCACGCTGCCCGACTGCGGATCCGTCAGACCCGCCATCATGCGCAAGAGGGTCGACTTGCCCGCGCCATTGCCACCAAGAAGCGCGATGCGTTCACCGGCCTTAATCGAAAGCTCAGGAATAGAAAGGATCGGCGGCGCTTGGGGATCGTGCCGGAAGACCACGTCGTCCAGCACAAAACCACCCGAAAGCGAAGGCGCACGGACAAAGTGGCGGTCGTCGGGACGTTCAACGGACAAATCCATGATCTGATCCAACCCCTCCATCGCCGCACGCACATGTTGCCACCGCGCCAGTAGGCCGGCCACCTGCCCCATCGGAGCCATCGTGCGGCCCGAAAGCAATGTGCAGGCGATCAGGCTCCCAACAGTCAATTCACCAGCGCTGATCAAATAAACACCGGTAATGATCACGCCTGCATAGGCCAGCTTTTGCACTGAGCTCACAAGCTGGGTCATAAAATTTGTAATACTGCGGGTCTTAATCGCCGTGGTCGCCATGGTTGCCGTCAACTGCGCATGCGCACGTTGCAAGCGGCCCTCAGCGCGCGACGCCTTCACAGTTTCTAAATTCGAAATCGTTTCCAGCAAAAGCCCGTTCAGCGCGGCAGCCTCACGCGTGTTCTCCCTTGAGGCTTTCCCTAGTTTCTTTTGCATCACCAGACCGGGCAGAACCGTCAAGATCACACCCGCCAGCACCACCAGGGCAATCGGCCCGCCAATGAACCAAATGACCCCCACAAAGATCAGCACAAATGGCAAATCGCAGATCGCGGTCACAGTGCTGGATGTAAAAAACTCGCGGACAGTGGCAAAGTCTCGGACTTGGTTGGCAAAAACCCCAGTTGACGCGGGCTGATGCTTCAGTCGCATGTTCGCGACCTTGTCAAACAGCTGCGCCGACAGCCGCAAATCAAGATCTCGCCCTGAAACATCAACAAGCGTCGAGCGCATAATGCGCAAAACCAACTCCAGAACGATGGCAATTCCCACCCCACTGGCAAGGATCCACAGGGTATCAAAAGCGTTGCTGGGCACGACCCGGTCATAGACCTGCATTGAGAAAAGGGCCGTAGCAACGGCAAGCAAGTTGGCCGCAAAAGAAGCCCAGATAACATCGCGGTAGATGGCCCAGTTGCTAAAAACCGGTCCCAAAATCCAGTGATGCCCGCTTTTGGAAGCGTCCAGCCGACTGCTCACAATATCAATTGGCTTGGATATCAAGACGCGCCCGTCATGCATCTCATCAAGCTTACTGCGCGTCCATAATGCGCGCCCGCCACCCGATTCCGGCAAGATAACCCGTGCTTGGGTCTCTGGGAGACCCTCCAGAACTATGGTGCGTCCGTCCTTTAGAAAGACCAATGCGGGCAGGCAGTGGGCAGGCAGAGTATCCAGAGATTCCCGGCTAATACGACAACTCATGTTGACCCGCCGCAGGGCGAGAGACGCCAAATGCTCATCTTGAGCGGCATCACCCGACTTTGGCAGGCCGTCGGTCAGCTGCTCTGCCGAGGTCGTCACCCCTTGCACCCGGCAAAGCTCAACAATGCCAGCGATCAAGGGGCCCGCGAAGTCATGGTCTTTCATCTCTGCTCCCCATTAATCATAGTGCCCTCAATTACCGCCCCGAGTACTAAGATGCGGCATTGAGTATCAGTGTGCCAAGAACACCCAGATCATGCGCGGCTTGGTATTCCGTGCGCTTGCGCTCGTCATAGGTGTCAATCTTCTCGATTTCGGAATCGTAAAGGTCACGGCCTGTGGTCAGCAGGTCCAAAATCTCACGCTGACCGCCAATGAACTGTTGCTCGTAATTGTCGAGCACCCGCTGCGCTTCAAGCAGCTGCTGCGACCGTGCGGTCTCGGTTCTGCGAAGAATGCTAATCTGCTGCAGTGCACTGGTCGCCGTATTTGTCAGCTCCCGCTCGGTGAACACCAATGTGGATTTTGCCGCCTGCAGGTTCAGTTCAGCAGATTGAATCTGCCGGCGCCCAAGTCCGCTGGAACTAAGGTCCACCCCCGTGGAAAGCCCGAGGGCCGCGCTGCTTTTACCGCCGTTCAGTGCGGCGCGGCCCTGTGCCTGCAACTTAATCGTGGGCATGCGTGATGCCTTGGCGGTCTCCACGCCAGCCGCAGCCTCGTCCGCCCCCGCGCGGGCAGCAACATAATCTGGGGCAATGCGCACCGCAGACCGGATTTTTGCGGCCTCAGCATAGCGACGGGCATACCCAAGATCAGGGGGCGCCACGATGGAGCCCACCTGGCGACCGACGAGGAAATCAATCTGAGACAATGCGATACTGCGGTTCGCCACGAGCTGTGACAGCTGGTCTTCTGCACGTGCGATCTCCAGTCGGGCACGCGCAACTTCGCCATTGTCGCCGATCCCTGCCTGGGCACGGGCCTCCGCCTGGCCGGCAATCCGCTGAGCAAACGCGGTATAATCGCGGGTCCGCTCGATCTTACGGTCCATCACCTCAACATCGATAAAATATTCGGCCACTTGAAGGGTCAGGCCCTCTACAGCCATTTTCAAATCAGAGACCGCCTGCACACGGACATGAGATGCCGCATTAATCTTACTGCGGATCAATCCCCAGTCGAACAGGACCTGTGAAACCGTCAGGGTAATACCGGGGCCATCGGAATCTGTGGTCGACGTATCACCCGACACGCTGATGCTCGGGTAATATTCATCCCGGGCCGCTTGGATGTCTATTGATCGACTGGCAACTTTTTGGCGAAGTGCAGAGACTTCACCGTCCCGTTCCGTGGCTTGCAATACGGCTGTGCGCAACGATATCTGCGCGGCAACCGGCGTTGCCAGAGTTAGAACAAGCGCGATCGCAGCTGTGGAATAAAACCAACCAGCAGCGCACCTGAAAACATTCTGGTTGCGCCTCATAACCCTCATCCAACAAACTCCGTCATTAACTCTGCCAGCAAATCTTGCTGGTATTCCATGTCCATAGGCATATCTGCACCCCCGACAAATGCACCTTCCATGGTGTCATCCGCCGGGTCGGCACCTTCCATAGCCGCGCCCTCGGGCGCTTCGGCGGTCTCAGGGCCGGTGGTCGACACCTCTGAATCGTATTCCTCGGGCGTCAATCTGTCGGGTTCGGCGCCGATCACTTCGTCGACTGCAAGTGAGAGCTCTGCCGTCTCACTTTGCGCCGCCACGGGCGCGCCGTCATCATCGCTTCCTGAAAGGAAATTGACCCCCGCTCCAAGTGAAAGGCCTGTGCCCGCCAGGAGGAGCGGGCTGGACCAATCCATGCCCTCCCCAGCACTCTCTTGAACGCCGGGCTGCTCAGCTTGCAATGCCGCCGCGCCCTCAGCGTCGTGCACAGTATGCTCTGCCACATCGCCATCAGTGCTATAGGTCGGCTCGGGCCCCATCAGCCCCGTCACAAAAGCCTCCCCGTCCGGCAGAAGCAGACGACTGAAGTCCCCTTCCTCACCGATCACGAAGAAGTCCTGTACCAGCAGCGTTTTTCCATCCGCGAAACTCAAGGCTAAATCGGACCCTAGCTTGTCGGATGCGACGATTGCCGGGGTCCCCTGCGCAAGCGAAATATCAGCCGGCGCGCCCAACGACATGTTTGAGACAGCTTGCACGTCCTCATTTCCAGAGGAGCCTCTTTGCATAAGCTTTACGCCAACGGACACGGCATGCCCCTTCTCAAAATGCGCGCTCACAATCGCCTAGCGCCATAGTATAAATCGTCAACCAACCTAAAGTAGTTTGCTTAGAACTTTTTCAGACTTTCGTTACAAGGGCAAACGCCCTGCACCTAAAAGGATGCAGTCCAATTGAGCCCATTTTGTGACAAAATTGAAAAATACCACCTTAAGAATGGCTTAAATCGTAATCGATACGACAAAAATCGTAATCGATACGACAAGGGCGGCTAAGGCGGGAGCCGCCATAGCCGTCAGTTTTAACTGTTCGCACAATGCCTATCAGGCATTGTCGTTGTCGAAGGTCTCCTGGAGCAATCCACCTAAGAGAGAGTGCCCTTGATCCGCACCCTGATCAAAGAGAATGTCGAGCGCGCCTTCGACAGCACCCGCTTCGGCAACCGCAGCATCTTCGACACCAAGCAGTTCGCCCTCTTCTTCGGCCATCGCATCGCTGCCAAACAGCGCATCGAAAGCCCCCTCCTCGCCGGTGATGTCGCTCACACCGCCCGCAAGGATGTCGTTCAACAGATTGTCGACCTCAGCATCAGGCGCATCATCCTCGATCGGATCGGACAGGCCAAGCACGTCTTGCTCAACCAAGCTGCCCGTAAGCCCTTGCTCACCCGTCAGCCCGGCGAACAGATCGTCACCCTCGCCACCCTCAACAACATTGAGGCCAAATACATCAACCTCTCCGAGCAGCCCGTCGAGAAGTGCGTCGCTGGGGTCCAGAAGTGTTTCAACAGACCCCAATAGGTCCTCACTGTCCCCGGCGACCAACGTGTCGAGGAAGCCGTCATCTCCTGCGTCTTCCGTCACCGGCACATCATCAAGCAAGGCAGCGCCAGAAACGTCAGCCTCTGATGAGGTATCAGGTGTATCTGTGGGAGCGACCGGGTCGGTCTCATCTTGCCCTATCAACGTTTGGGCATCGTTAGGTTCAGCCGTCACGCCCTCTGAGAGACCTGCAACTGACCCTTCGGTCAGAGGCGGGACCACAGCCGACGCAGCCTGGCCGCCCAGCAGTCCGCCAAGGATACCCCCAACAATAGGTACCTCATTAACCACGCTTCCAGCGCCCAAGACTGCATTGATGGCAGGCTCCGCGGTTGCGGCTCCGTCCTCCAAGGCATCTGAAACCTCAGGGGTCGTCGTATCGGTCAGCTCAGTCGGAACGTCCTCTTCGACCTCAGCGGCACCGCCCCCCAGCACTCCGCCCAGAAGCCCACCAACCAGACCATCATCGCCGAGAAGCTCATCAACAACGCCGTCGTCGCCAATAATACCGTCAACCAGCCCACCATCGCCAAGCACGCCGTCGGCAACTTGGGTTACAGTCTCGGTCCCCGTCTCCAGAACACCTGAAACCTCAGTGATCCCCGTATCGGTCAGCTCAGCTGGAACGTCCTCTTCGACCTCAGCGGCACCGCCCCCCAGCAATCCGCCCAGAAGCCCACCAACCAGACCATCATCGCCGAGAAGCTCATCAACAACGCCGTCTTCGCCAAGAGCACCACCGACAAGGCCATCATCGCCAATAATACCGTCAACCAGCCCACCATCGCCAAGCACGCCGTCGGCAACTTGGGTTACAGTCTCGGTCCCCGTCTCCAGAACACCTGAAACCTCAGTGATCCCCGTATCGGTCAGCTCAGCTGGAACGTCTTCTTCGACCTCAGCGGCACCGCCCCCCAGCAATCCGCCAAGAAGACCGCCATCACCGAGCAGGCCTCCAACCAAACCATTGTCGCCCAGCACCACATCGACAACACCGTTGTCACCCAGCACGCCGCCGACAAGGCCATCATCGCCAAGCAAGTCATCAACAACGCCGTCGTCGCCCAGAAGACCACCGACCAAACCGTCGTCGCCCAGCACCACATCAACAACACCGTTGTCACCCAACACGCCGCCGACAAGGCCATCATCGCCAAGCAAGTCATCAACAACGCCGTCGTCGCCCAGAAGACCACCGACCAAACCGTCGTCGCCTAGCACCACATCAACAACACCGTTGTCACCCAGCAGGCCGCCGACAACGCCATCATCGCCGAGCAAGCCACCAACAACGCCGTCGTCGCCCAAAAGACCGCCGACCAAACCGTCGTCGCCTAGCACTACATCAACAACACCGTTGTCACCCAGCACGCCGCCGACAAGGCCATCATCGCCGAGCAAGCCACCAACAACGCCATCCTCGCCCAGAAGACCACCGACCAAACCGTCGTCGCCTAGCACCACATCGACGACGCCGTTGTCACCCAGCAGGCCTCCAACAAGGCCATCATCGCCAAGCAGCCCACCAACAACGCCGTCTTCGCCCAGAAGACCACCGACTAAACCGTCGTCGCCTAGCACTACATCGACGACGCCGTTGTCACCCAACAGGCCTCCAACAAGGCCATCATCGCCAAGCAGCCCACCAACAAGACCGTCTTCACCAAGCAGGCCACCGACCACACCATCGTCGCCTAGCAAATTATCAACAACGCCGTCTTGACCAAGAAGGCCCCCAACGAGGCCATCGTCGCCGAGCAGACCGCCAACCAAGCCGTCTTCCCCAAGAACCCCGCCGACAAGGCCATCAACAAGACCACCTTCGCCCAGCACCGAGTCAATGACACCGCCGTCGCCAAGCAGGCCCGAGACGATGCCATCCTCGCCGAGGAGAACGCCCACCACGCCATCCTCGCCCAGAACGGAATCAAGCAAGCTGCCCTCTCCGAGAACACCGTCGAGCAGACCATCCACGAGACCGTCATCGCCGATCAGCGACCCGACGATCGACCCAACCGGCCCGTCATCACCCGGAATATCGTCAGGCAGCAAGCTGTCGCCAGGCACAATCGTAATGGTAGAGACGACCTTCTCACCCCCACTCGCACCAACATTGGGCTGCGTTCCAGCAGGCGAATTGACCGGCGCACTCCGCGCCTCCTGCACAGCCTCCCCGACAACAGCGCTTGGGTCGATCGCAATGTGAGACGTCAGCTGGCTTTCTTGCACCCCCGGCGTGACCGCTGTGTCATAACTCGCCGTATCAGACGTTTCTGCTGCAAGAGGATCAGCGCCGAGGTGAGCCTCAATCGCAGCGCCATCAGGCTGAAAATCACCGCCAATACCCTCGGCACCGACAACATCCGCCGCGCCCGTGCTGGGCCCTTGGGGGTCACCCTTAGCAAGAGAAGCCAGAACGTCAGCGCCAGGGAGCGTCGCCGCGAACGCCATCAAACCGTCTTGAGACGCACTTTGCGCCGCCAGCCCCATGCCAATCGCACCAGCAGTAACAGAAATCCCAGTGCTGCGCGCACCCGTGTCGCCCGCAGCCCGCAACAATGGCGTCGGAATCGAAGCGTATCCGACTTGCTCGGCGACCTGTACGCGCCCCTGCACGCCTTTGCTGCTCTCAAACTTGCCCAACTGGCAGCTCCATACTTATGCGCAACCGCGCGTCACGTGACGCGCTGCACCAATCCCAAAAACCCCGTCTCGCCAGAAGCAATCACAGGGGGCTCCTATACTTTTTATCGTACATAGCCCGGCGTGACGCTTGTCCAGTTAAACATACCAAAGGATTAACACCTTACTATAGTATGTCCTCCAACCCCATCTGGCAAGAAATTCAAGCCTAACGCTACGGAAACAATCCCGCATGATTGTTGGAGCACGGCCCAAAAGCCACACAACTCACCTAACCGAGAAGACCCAAGAAGAGCTGAATTTGGCTAAAAACACCCCTCTCCACCCCCAATCATGCACAAAAAGCTGCTTAAACAACGCTCTCCGCAGCCGCGCTGACAACCCTCAGCCACATCCAGCCTTCTCGACAGTCGCGCTTCATGCTCTTGATATCTTTCGACAGCACTGCCCCAGATTCGGAGAATCCGTCGGTCGGTCGTACAAAGAAGTCTCAATAAAGCCGGGTAGAGATTTTATCTCATGAGCCCTGAGCGACATCCGCGTGCCAAAGCAAAGACGCAGATCGGCCTCCGGTGTCTCTGCTAAAAGCTTCGAGAACCAGCGCGCCGAGCCGCCGTGACACGCAATCTTCGCTATGCCGTTGCCGCCACCGGAATAGAATCAGTCCATGGCCAGCTTAGCCGTCAAGTCCGACATGACCCTGTCGACAAGAATGTTGATCAACCGCTCTTGAGCGCTGTTTCGCATCAATGTTGGAAAATCATCATCCGTCGAAAACGAAGTAAAAGACTCCACCGCTCCAGAGACCAGTACCTTACCGTCCGCCTCATCAAACAGTTGGTAATTTACCTTTCCAATAACCTGACTGCGGCTCACGTCCCTGATATCCAGACCAACTTCAGAGAGTGATAGGTTATATCTCAAAGTCTTTTGGGCTTGAGAGTTGCGTGTAAGACGCTCTTCCATGCCCCGAACGAACAAATACTCTTCCCGGTTGCCCGGGGGAGCCACCTGAATGTCCGACAATGTTTGGCTGATCGACGATCCAGTCCCGTAGATTGGGGTAAAACCACAGCCGGCAAGACTGCCAATCATAAATAGGGCTGCGGATACATAAATCGCTCGTAGAGGTCGCACTGGACTATCCTTGTTCAATGTAAGCTTCGCACCTTGAGGCCCCAAGCATCAGCCATGCACAGACATTTTGCCCATGCATCAAATACCAACAACGGCGCACCCTATAGGCTTTCTTCTATGCACAAATATACGGCGTCCGACCAGCCCGACTTTAAACACAATCCTGACGTGACGAGACCCAAATTGATAAGCGCACCTCGATTTTACCACGGCTGTTATGCGGGCCCTGGTACAAAAGTGCCCCGCTTGCATCTACCGCCCCCCGAAGTTTCAGAGGCTAGAGTGCTTCGCTCTGCCCTGAACAAAGCACCATACAGCAGGCAAATTTTATATCCACGCCACTCCCCCATCTTCAGACCTTACTGAAGCTCAAAACCTCGACTATGAAGAGGGCCTAGCAACAAAGCGGCCACATCCCCCAAATGCTCTATGTATCAGTACATATACCAAAAACTGCAGGCACGAGCTTCGCCAAATCATTGGAGCAAGCGTTCGCCCCAAATGAGGTTCAGCTCGATTACCACCACGAGCGCGATCACGCTTTAGTTGCCGCGCAAGGCGTGGAGGCCGTTAAAACACATCAAGAATGGCTTTCGCCTCCGTTGCTTCAATCGGCATGGCGGTACCGAAAAGATCTAGCCGAACTCCCAAAGTCCATCAGGCTGGTGCACGGCCATTTCCCAGCACGGAAATACCATCGAGCACTGACATGGCGTAAACCATTCTATATCACTTGGGTGCGCGAGCCTTTTGCACGGGCGATCTCAAACTACTTCTATTGGCAAAGCTTTGATGCAAACACGATGCCAGACCCCTTAGTGAGAACAATCTTGTTAGAAAGATGGGACTTAGAAACCTACTTGTTCCACCCGGCTTTGCGGAACTACCAATCGCTGTTCTTAAAGGGCCTACCTTGGAAGCGGATAGATTTTCTAGGCGTGACCGAAACGTTTGCAAAAGACCTCACCACCCTATCACAGATGATCAAACGCCCCTTAAAACCCTTCGTGGAAAACGCCGGCCCTATTGCCAATGCTGCGGACAAACACGCCCATCTGCGCGATCGCTTCCTCGCGTATCATGACATCGATGCGCAACTCTACCAATATGCTCTAGACAGACAAAAATTGCAGACCACTCAAGCCCCAGCATCAACGTAAGAAAACGCATGCGTAACCAAAAAACATGCCGGGACCAAACACGCCTCCTTTGCCCGCGTCTTGCCTCTACGCCTCCGTTTTCAGCATATGTGCGATCGACTGTAGAATCACTGCATTCGTGTTAATGTCGCTATAAGTTGTGCTGGCCTGACCCGCTCTTTCGTTGATGCTGGAGGCAAAACCATAGGGCGTCTTGGCTCTATCTCTCACCAGAGCTCGCAGTTTGTCACAGAACGGGTGATCTCTATAGGCGGACCATAAAAATGCCCCCTTTGAACTGATCGAGAGATGCGCGTCGCGAAAGGCATTGGTGCGGTGCTCGGGCAAACTGTCCACGGTATCGGTCGCCCACACCCTGCCCGGCGCATCAAACTGTAGACCCTGATAAAGAAACCACGGGGGACTGTTGATAGGGCCTTCGGAGACACAAATGAGCCGACCGGTCTCATCGTGCTCCTCCAGCTGTGCGGCAAATAAAACATCCGCCAGATAGGCAGATTCAGGAGACATCCCAAATTCGAGCGCCTCCATGAGGAGAGGCTCTGCGCCCATAGGCCCGATATGCCCACCGACTTCCAGCAACGCCATCTGACCGTCAGATTGGCTTGCGCCCCGCAACACCTCATAGGGCGAATTCACGTCAATGCCCCAAGTCCGAAACGCCCAAGCAGCGTAATGGGCACAATGCGATCTAAAGGTGGACGCAAGCTTTCCCTCTTCCACAGAGTGGATAATGCCATCCGCGACGATGGCCTCCAAATCCCAAGAGGCCACGGTGGGCGCTGATTTCTCCTGAACGAGAGGATGCATGTCGAGATTGTACAAAGCCGCCAGCAACCGCCCCGCATCACAGCCATCAAAATTCTTATTGCCCCATTTGAACCTATCCGTTGCGATCCAACCCTGCGGTAAATGCCGTCCCTGTGAGCGTCGACCCGCAATGTTGGGCAGAATGCGGCGGATGGCGCTCTGAAACCCCTGGGGGGCGATCAGTTCAAGATCCACAGCTGCCATCAGCGCAAAAATATGCGAACCCACGTCCCACATCGTGACGGCTTCATGCAGCCTGCGTTGCCCCGGGGCAAAATTCACCGTCGCAGGGCAAAGCCCCGTCTCAGGATTGGTCCAGCGCTCAAAATATGACCATGCGACTTTGGCATCTGCCAGCAATTGTTCACGCTCTGTGTGCCTGTGCTCAGGCGGATGCAGCGCGTCATGCTGATAGGCCTGCGTACGGCGAAAGTGGGTTAAATACGGCCCAGTAGGCACCAGTCTTCTGACATACTCAGGCAGGGAAACAACATCCGTGATCCCGTCATCTAGGACTTGGTACAGGAGGTCTTTCAAAGCATTACGGTAGGCGCGGTTCCCAAGCAGACCCGCAGAAATCGCAAGCACGCAGTCTGCCGTCCCGAAAGAGAACCCTGAGGCATTGATCAGCATCTTTGGGTCATCAATCGCGATAACAGGGACATTCAGAACGTTCTGCGCCGTCAATCCCACTCGGTCTCGTTCAGACAATGCAGCCGCAATACCATAACCCTCGTGGGGCGTAGATTGGACACGGGGGCCGACACCCCCCTCAGAAAATCGGAAGTGCGCTACATCCTTCGTCAGCTCTGCCCCACCCAAGCCGATCCAATACCCAGACTGCGGGTCCGACGTCGGATCGTTCCCAAAACTTGTTGGCACCCCCGCGCCGCTCAACTCTCGCCGAAACGCCCTCACAGCTGCTTGGTCTTGTGAGGTTGCGCGTGCTTCCAGAACGAAATGCACCCCCATCAGCCGCTTATAGGCATAGGCATCCCGGAACTGGATGTCCGCGGCAAGGATGGGGCTGACCCAATAGTCGCCCTGTTGCTGCAACACCTGCAATGCGAAGGTTGTCGCCGCTTGCGCTACTCTGGCAAGTGGGTGATCCAAGAAGTCTTGCGCCGACAGGTAAAGCACCCGCTCAACAGCCTGACGCGGATAAAAGAGTGCAGCGTTTTGCGCCGACTTCAGCCTCACTCTTTGCCCCCCCACCATCCTGACCACGCCGTCTTCCCAAGCTTCGGGTCTCACGGGGGCACTCACAAAGGGGCGCGCCAGCACCGTACGGATACCCGAAGCACGCACACCTGAAGGCGCCACGGATCTGTCCCGCATATCACAGGCGATGGTCTGCGGGGCGCCATCCGTACTGCCCCCAAAACCATTGTGAAGGGCCTGGATAGCATCATGTACCGCACGCGCTTGAAAGTAGGGGCTCATGCGGCTCAAATCTTTCACAAGCGGCACGACTTCGATCAGACCAGGCGTTTTGATGAGCCGCTCTTTGAGCATTGTGGAAACTGCGCTTTGAGGCGCGAGCGCTTCTTGCGATGTGGGACCGAGATCAACCACACAGGTAACAGGCAAACCTGCCCGCGCGAAGGCGTCTAAAACAAGGGCGGCCCGTTCAGGATCGGCACTTCGATCAAAACCATCGATGACGACGATGGTATTTTGAGGGATCGCACTTGCCGCACGGGCCAAGGTTTGCTGGGAGAAAAAAACCGGCGCTGTCGTCCCCCATTTCAAAAACGTTCGGCGTCCAATCATGTCAGCTTTGCCTGGTCAAACTGAAAACCCGCGCGCGTCATACGCCCCCAAGACGCCAAAGAGCCTGTCGCGGCGCGCCACAGCGCGCGAATTACAGATATATACAACATTTGGCGGTAGAAAACGCGCTGCGCAGGCAGCAAAAGTAGCAGGCGCCGGTCTTCTTTCGGATCAAGCTTGAATGCCACAACTGCACTCATCACTTCCAATGCCGGAAGTGCCAGATAAGCCACAATCAGCGGGTTGGTGATAATGTCCGCATACTCCTGCTTTACCGTCCCAAAGTTCGTCACAAACTCTACAAGGAGGATCACCAAGAACAAGTCCGCCAATGGCGCGATCAGCGGCATTAGATACCCAAAGACAGCCAAGTCTGGAAGGGCCACACGGCCTAGGCTGCGACGCTCTATCATAGCCCCCGAATGCTTCCATCCCGCCTGCATCATTCCAAGAGACCAACGCAGGCGCTGTGTCATCAAACCTTTTAATGATGCAGGCGCCTCTGTGGTCGCGATTGCGCGGTCCTCATAAACCACCCGGTAATCCGTTCGGATCATGGCCATCGTCATATCCGCATCTTCGGTCAGCGTTTCCGAGGAAAAAATGCCCGCCTCCATCAAAGCTGTCGCCCGCCATGCGCCAATGGCACCTGGCACAACGGTAATGGCATTGAGATAGTCTTTTGCGCGGCGCTCAACGGCTTGGGCTGTGATGTATTCAAGCGCTTGAAGACGTGTGAGAAGGCTGTCTCGATTGCCGACCACCACCCGTCCGGCAACGGCGCCAATCTGGGGGTCGCTGAAATGCGGTGTCAGCAAGCTGACGGCATTGGGGGCAATCTGGGAATCCGCGTCAATGCAGATCAGAACCTCACTTTGGCATTCGTCGAGAGCTGCATTGAGCGCCGCGGCCTTGCCACGGTTGGGCTGACGCAAGACCGTCACAAGAGGATGATAAGCAAAGCTGATTGCTTTCTCATAGGTGTCATCGGTCGAGCCATCATCTACGACGATGATATCAAAGTCCGCATACTCTGTGTAAAGGGCCCGCCGAATGCAGTGCTCAATCACGCGCCCCTCGTTGTATGCCGGGATCACGATCGTAACTGAAGGCTTATGCCGTGGAGATGGCGAAACATGACGCTTATGTCTGGCGGTCAACACCAAAAGAGCCGTGGCGCGCAGCACCCCAATCGCAAAGACGCTCCAAAAGGCGATCTGAAGAAGAGACCAACCATTCCCCACGGCCAGGAAAGACATGCTGCCAAAGGTCGCCGTGACACGATTTCCCTCAGGCATCAGCATGTCAGGAGAAACCCCCAAGACGTCAGCAAGGGACGTGAACTCATAGCCTTGCGCGCGCAGCTCGGAAATTACTCTGGGCAAAGCTGCTACCGTCTGGCTTTGATCCCCCCCTCCGTCATGCAGCAAGACGACACCGCCTGCGTTGGACTGCACCTGTCTGATAATCTCATCAGCCAATCCATCGGCAGTCTGCGCCACCCAGTCGCGCGGCACCACGTTCATACCCGCAATGACATACCCCGCTTCTTCGAGCGGCAGAAGCGAGGCCACTTCGCGCGAGGTTATAGGACCGCCACTGCGCATATAGGGCTCTCGATAGAGCCGCATGTTTTTGCCCGTTAGCCCATTTAGCAGCAGCTGCGTGGAGTTAATCTCAACAGTGGCGCGTGAGGCTGAGACCGCCCCCATATTGGGATGGGTGTAGGTATGTGACCCTAATTCATGCCCCTCTTTAAGGATGCGCTTTACAAGATCTGGAAACTTGACGGCGTTGTTGCCTAGAACAAAAAACGACCCCGGTGTTTTGGTCTCTTGCAGAATTTCCAACGTCCGGGCGGTATGTTCAGGATGCGGCCCATCATCAAAGGTCAAAACGACCTTATTAGGTTCTCCGGCGCCATAAAGGCGCACAGCGCTTGCTTTAGGTGTTTCAAGATAGGTCATCGCGGTGACTGCTTGAGTGACATTGTCCGTTACGACTTGACGCAGCCCCAATTGCGGCATGGAAAGGGGCGCGACAAAAGGGCCCTGCCCCAAATGTTCAACATACTCCGACAGTACAATCTGACGAAGGCTCTCGTCAGAGAGAGCAACCCCCCGGGTGGTTTGGTCCAAAACCGCCCAAATCCCTGGGTCCTCATAGCCCAAGCCACTCAATCCGATGCTGCCGACATCACTCTTTTGCAGCATTAAAATTTGGTTCTGCACTGAAGCCGCATCGAGCATCCAAACCCGATGCTGAAGCCCCTTCTCATCAAGATACTGCGCTTGGCTATGGCCGGCCGCGCGGACAAATTCCGCAGACGCCCCCGCATCTGCCAGTGCAGACATCGTTTGCGCGAAAGGTTGGGTCTCAGGGCGCGGCCGCCCGGAGACCCAGTCAACACTATGGACCCCCAATTCAACGACCAGTTTTTCAGGAGCGACATGCTCTTTCAAAAACGCAATATGCTGGGCAAACCAACCAGTGTCGGCAAGCGGCTGTGGCGCAGAGCCAATCCAGTATTCCCGGTATCCATTGACAATAACCGTATCAAAAAACCGGTTTGCGAGAACCAAAAAACTATCGGGGACTGTGCTTGGAAGCTTCACACAAGACCTAAGGCCTTGCGTGCGCAATACCGTTGCCATCTGTTGGACAAGACTGCCGAAGATATCCACCCCCGCAGACGTCAAACTGCTGGCCTCAAGGCAGAACCCTTCCACATAGTCCGCGCCAGAGACGCGTTCAATGAACACATCAAATGCCCTGGCCACTTGGTCCGGCCTCTCACCACTGCTCAACGCACGCGAGATGGAGGCGTCCAGTCGAACAATTGGCATGATCCGAAGGCCCGAGGTCCTCTCAACATGCTCCAACAGCGGCGCGCGGGTCTCTTGGCTCACACCAATGACCTCTACAGCGCCTTGATCTCGCGCGAAATGGAACCAAGTGGGCAGCGCAACCTGAACAGTGTCACAACTCTGCCCAAAAGACATTGCCGCCCAGGGAAGCTCCACAGGGACCACGGCATAGACCTTCTGTGTCTGCGCAGGCACCTTCTGCCCCCCGCCTCTATCATCCGCAAGGCATCGGTATTTCTGAGCTTCCTGTTGAGCATAAAGATCAATCGCCGCGGTCTTTGGACCTTGATCGCTGCTTTCCAAGCCTAGGTTGGTCGGCTCAGACGCTGTGCTGCGCCCTTTCAAGACATTTATCGGCTCTGGCAGCGCCGCTTCCAATCCGCCATCCATTCCTACCATTGTCGCAAAAAGCATCAGCCAAGCGATGATGCCTATTGCAAACGTGCTTGCGGAAAAAAGGACACGCGACCTTCTACGGCGGCTAGGGTCCAAAAAGACACGATCGGACAAACCACGGCTCACGCGAGGCTCATAATAGCCCCGCTCTCCCGCATCCCTTTCGGTGCGTCTGTTCCCTCGGCTCGACACTGTCATGAGCGCCTTTGCATCCCCCCGTCACATACGAGCGTTCGGAAATGCAGCGCCGATTGGACCTTCTGAAAAACAGCAAAAGTCCAATTGAAACCTGAAGGCAGAAACGAGGGGGCAGCCGATCAAATGGCATTATCCCCGATTTACTTACGATCACTCAAATATCATCGGCAGCTGTTGAACGAAAACCTGGTGCGCCACAAAGCCAAGGCTCTATACCCGAAGAAGTATATATAAAGGCATCAATGTGTCACTAATCGGCCAGCTTTTGACCTAATTTACAATCACAGGGTGTGCGACTGTTTCCAATCACAGGACGCTGAAGTCGAAAGGTTCAAATTAGTTCTTAAAATACATAAAGTTGGAAGCAGTGCATTCTTCCTATCCGAAAAATGATTCGGGCGGAGCCCTGAACTCAAAGCCTGACTTTCGGAGAATCGTTGACTTGTTTATGCCTGAAGTCCATTCTGAAAGTGATCGTGCTCCTACAGCGCATGGTCACCCAGTAACGGCTGCAGCTTCGGCTGTAGCCGTTTTCTTCTATAGGCACAGAGCATTTTTAGGCAACCAACGTCACCCACGTGACAGAACAGCTGGTAAGCTTGAGACGCCGCTTCTATCGAACGCAAAAGGCTTGTCCCATTGGCCGTTCGCATAAATACACCAAATCGCCGCAGTCCATCTCGGCGCTCTACTGCACCTCTTGGTCCCCAAGCCCTCTCAGAAACCAATGAAAGCCCCGTCGAAGACCGATAAGAGCACCCAGCTATTCGGCCTTAGATGCCAAGCTTTCTCTTGAGCGCGACCACCTGGTTTTGAAAGACGTAGCCTGAGGACAAGCTTGCATCCCCCTTTACGGGCCACCATTCTGATTGCCCCGGATAGCTGCGCCAAATGCGATCAAAGCGGTCCGCCACATGCAGCACGCAGCTTTTCTCTCCAGGCGAACTGCCAGCGCGGCCATTGTTCGGCCAATACCACGTTAAATTATGGCACATACGCCCATAGGCATCGACCGTCCATTCGCCGGCGCCCAGACTGTCGCCGCTTTGGGCACACCAAGCGCGCGCTTGATTATTTGCCCCAAAATAAATCCCACCGCTACAATCGGCATCCCACTTTTCCGTCTTCCCGATATAAGCGGATCTAACTTGGCTCGCCGTCGGCGTTTTTGCACCGTAAGGAAGAGGATCTGCCAGCGCACCGAGAGGAAGAGCGGCAATTAAAAGCCCCATAAGCCAAGATTTCGGAAACACCATGGTGAGAGACCCTTTCGACAGGAAAAAACTTTGGAAACCATGGTCAGTGGGTTTATCCATCAAGTCAATCAATATCCCGACCATAGGCAGCCCTGAGCTTCACTTTCACCACCAAACATCACCCGTTAAAAGAGAATATAAGCGTTCAAAAGTCGCGCCCTTTTCAAAAATTAAACTTTCCGGGTTCGCGTTCTGGCTATTTATACTACCTCCTTGATATAAGTAATGCCGCAAGCATATGAAACATGCAGTAAATCCCTCGCCTTACGGCACAAACGGAAGAACAATATGATCGATAAGACTGACCTGAAATCCATGTCCCGCAAAGAGCTCGAAAAACACTTGGCGGATGTAAATAAAGCCCTTCAAGCCGCACGGGCCCGAGACCACCGGGATGCGAAGAAAGCCGCCGCAAAAGCCGCCGCTGAATTCGGCTTCTCTTTGGGAGACATCGCCGACGCCGAACCCCAGAAACCAATGAAGGCTAAATCAAAAGCCAAGTCCGCGCGAAAGCCCTCGAAACCCGCCTTCGCCAATCCAGAAGATACGAAACAAACATGGACCGGCAAAGGACGCCAACCCAACTGGTTCCGCGCTCAAGTTGCAAATGGCACCGAGCCTGACGCAATGCGCATTACCAATTAAAGAGCCCCTAACGTCCGCTTTCAGACGAGCGGAACACATCCATTCTCTCTTATAAAGGCCTACGGGTCGCGACCTTAAGAAAGTTTGATCAGCAAAGAAGGTCTTATCCGCGCCCGCCGATAAGACCTTCTTAGTTTTAAAGACACCTCAAATGGGGGCGGTGAATACACCCCTCGTCCCGCGCTTACCCCCACACTCAAAGCAGTTTCCACCTTTCGACAGCACATCTCCTTTGCCTTGGGAGATGCGCAGACGACACATTCTAGAGACAAAAAGGGGGCAACCATATCATCCCCTAGGACATATTCTGGCCAAAGCCGTATAATTTTAGACACAAACCACAGAGCACTGAACGCCAATCTCGCTCTGTGCCTTAAAAAGAAAATGAGAGAAACGCACATCTCAAACGGCACGTCGGCCAATAACGCTTGCAGGCGATAAGAGCAGAAACACACCCACTTGAGACCTCTTTCCGCCGCCAAACTGAAAGGAAGGTAAACTCATGAGAAACGCAATTACCCTGGCTGGGGGGCTCGCAGCAATCTACCTGTTCACCAATGGCGCACAGGCCCTCGAGCTCACCGACGGCAGCTACAAAACAGCACAAGACGGCGGAACCGGCATTCTAGAAATCGCCAACGGCCAGGCATCCCTTGGCGTCAAAGGATCAGCTTGCGTGGGGGACGTCGCCGGACAACTCGTTGCGCTGCCTGATGGAGCCCTCAGCTTCAGCCAAAATGCGAAGGGGCGCGACTGCACTTTGGTCTTGCGCGAAACAGACTACGGCCTGGCAAAAATCATGCCCGCGAAAGAATGTAGCGTACTGCATGGCGACACCTGTAGCTTCTTCGGAATCGTCAAAACAAAGGCCTCACCTTAAGATTAAAAGCCGACCGCACCCCCCGTCGACATGGGAACATCCACCGCTTAGGTGATCAAATAACCCGCCATTTCCCAGCCCGGAAACACCATCGAGCACTGACATGGGGCTTTGTTGCACAAATCAGGTGATGTCCAGACTTCCCCTTTCCCCGGACGGACTTATCCTACGAGCTCAGTAACGGGTATGCCAAGAGCGGTGTAGCGATTGAGCACGGCGATACGGATTTGGATTTCCGCGACCTGCCGGTCGAAGTCCCGGGCCATAACGGATTGGCCCAACAGTTTGATGCAGTTCATCTTCGTTTCGACGCGGCTCCGGCGGTGGTATCCTGCCAGCCGTCGCCAGAGAGCCTTTCCCAGATACCGCTGCGCATTTACTGCTTCGTTGCGAGCGACGGCTCCGGCACTTGTGGGCTTCCAGGGCTTGGCGTTCTTGCGCGGTGGAATAACAGCGTGAGCATTTCGGACGGCAATCGCGTCGTGACACTTGCGCGTGTCATAGGCCCCGTCAGCAGTGACCGATCCAATGTCCTGGTCGGGTGGAATTTGGTCAAGCAACTCGGGCAGCATCGGCGCATCACCCACGTTGCTGCTTGTGATATCCACGGCCCGAACCTCCAATGTTTTTTCGTCGATTCCGATGTGTATCTTGCGCCAAATACGCCGTTTCGCACCACCATGCTTGCGGGCGTTCCATTCACCTTCACCCTCAGCTTTGATACCGGTGCTGTCTATGAGGAGATTCAGCGGACCCTTGGACCCGCGATACGGCAGGCTCACCTTCAGTGTTCGCTGGCGACGACATAAGGTGCTGAAATCTGGCACTGCCCAGTCCAGCCCGACCAGCCGCAACAGGCTCTGGACGAACCCTGTTGTCTGCCTCAGCGGCATCCCGAACAGCACCTTCAAGGTCAGACAGGTCTGAATAGCGGCGTCACTGAATTGCTGTTGCCGACCGCGCTTGCCGCTACGCGGAGGCGTCCAAACCATCTCGGGATCAAACCAGATTGACAACGATCCGCGCCGCTTCAAGCTGTCATTGTAAGACGACCAATTCGTCGTCTTGTACTTCCTAGGGGCCCAACTGCTCATGCTCTCCAGCTATCATGCTGGATTCATACAGTGAATCCCATCAGCCGATTTGTGCAACAAAGCCTATGAGTGGACAAACACACGAAAAACTAAAGAACCTTCTTGAGGCTGTCCCCGCGGGGTTCCTCGTAGACTCCCCCTGGCTTGAACACCATGGGATAGGTCGACGTTCGT
The DNA here is from genome assembly GCF_022788715.1 of Sulfitobacter sp. DSM 110093. Lineage (NCBI taxonomy): Bacteria > Pseudomonadati > Pseudomonadota > Alphaproteobacteria > Rhodobacterales > Roseobacteraceae > Sulfitobacter > Sulfitobacter sp. DSM 110093. The sequence goes on along the minus strand of NZ_CP085169.1, from coordinate 18,484 downwards.
CCTACGCTTATGTCCAACGCGGCTGGGGCGAGTTCGCAGGATATTGCCGCATGTGAAGGCTTCTTCGGACGTCTGAAGACTGAGTTCTTCTATCCTCGCGATTGGCAGGCCTTCACCGTGGCCCAGTTTATTGACGAGGTTGACGCCTACATCCGCTGGTATAACGAAACACGCATCAAGATGTCCCTTGGTGGCAGAAGCCCAATCGAGTACCATAAAAGCCTCGGCCTTATGCCATGAAAACAGTCCAAGTTTTTGGCCGCACCCACGGTGAAAAGTGCAGGACCAGCCGGGAGCGTGCCCGCCTCGCCGATGCCGGTGAGAGCTTCGTTTAATTTGACGATGTTAATCTGCTTTCTAGTTTAGCGTCCGACGGCTTTTGATAGGGTCTGAGCTGCATCCAGCACAGCTTGCGCCGCTTCCTCAAGTTTCAGATCTTCCAACGCCACGACTCCGATCGAAAATTCCTGCGGAGCACGACCACCCCTAGAGAGGCGCACGGCACTGGATACGCCCACCGCGCCCTTATGCAATTGGCCTTGAGTGATGCTGTAACCATGGTTACGGGCAAAGCGGATATCTGGTGTATCCATGCTGGTTTCAGGGCGCGCCGCAAGAATTGCGATCCCAGCAGCCCCCCGAGTGATAGGATGCCGACGGCCAACCCGGTAGTGGATCGCAATCGCCACCTCACGCGGTTCAGCGGTCATCACAACCTCACATTCCTCAGCGTCAGCCATCGAAAGAAATGCAGTGGCACCGGTGGTTTCAGCGAGGCGTTCCAAAACGGGTAGGGCATGGGAGCGAATGCTATCCACTATGGATGCGCCCAGCTGATAAGTCGCAGCGCCCAACACGATGCGACCGTTGGCAACCCGTCGCAGCATACAGCGTTCTGCCAGTGTCGCGACAATGCGGTACGTAACCGCGCGGTGAAGATCCAGCCGTGAGGCAATCTCGCCAACTGTCAATCCCTCTGGTGCTTCAGCCACCAGTAACAATGCTTCGATGCCGCGGTCGAGTGTCTGCAGCTTGCCGGTGGTCATTGTGCAATCGGTCCCTTTGCTGGATGGCTCAGTGTGAATTGATAATATGTTTTGCGTATATCGTTACTAACTCGCCCATAAAATCTCAAGATGTAACTATATTAGTGATTGTCTGTTCATTATACGTAAAATAGAACGGACTCGGAGCATCGTGACTGAGGGGGAGCGAAAGGATGGTCGACCAAACCGTGAGCAAAGATAAGGGCTGCCCATTTGGCACAGCGGGCTCTCCGGGCGCGGAGCGTGGTTGTCCAGTTACAGATCCGACGGCTATGGCGGAGGCATTTGATGCTTTCGAAGGGCCATATCAGCTTGATCCGGCCGAAGCTCTGCGTTGGTCGCGCGACCAGCTCCCGGTTTTTTACGCCCCAAAACTGGGATATTGGGTGGTTTCCCGGTACGATGACATCAAAGCGGTGTTTCGCGACCCTATCCTGTTTTCCCCACGGAACGTTTTGGAGAAGATCACCCCCGCCACAGCAGAGGCGCAAGAGATCCTCAAGGGCTATGACTACGCTATGGCCCGCACCATGGTGAACGAGGACGAGCCCGCGCATATGGAGCGGCGGCGCGCACTGCTTGACCACTTCATGCCCGAGAATCTGGAACAGCAGCAGGATATGATCCGTCGCCTGACACGCGAAAAGATTGATGCTTTTATCGACAGCGGGCGGGTCGATTTGATTGATGGCATGTTATACGAAGTGCCGCTGCTGGTGGCGCTGCATTTCCTTGGCGTTCCCGAAGACGAAATTGCCACCCTCAAGACCTTTTCCGTAGCGCATTCGGTGAACACATGGGGCAAGCCTTCGGATCAAAAGCAGATCGAAGTCGCCCACGATGTAGGGCGTTTCTGGCAATATGCGGGTGAGATCATCGAAAAGATGCGTGCCGAGCCGGAGGGAACCGGTTGGATGCATCACACTATTCGCATGAACGCTGAGATGCCCGAGATTGTTACCGACAGCTATGTGCATTCGATGATGATGGCGATCATCGTCGCGGCGCATGAAACGACCTCGCTGGCGTCTGCCAACATGTTCAAAACCCTGCTGACGCATCCCGATGCTTGGAACGATATCTGTGCGGACCCCTCCCTGATCCCCAATGCGGTTGAGGAATGTCTGCGTTATGCTGGGTCAATCGTCGCGTGGCGCCGCCAGACCACGGCGCCGACAACATTGAATGGTGTCGATCTGCCCGAGGGCGCAAAGTTGTTGATTGTGCAGGCCTCTGGCAATCAGGATGAACGGCATTTCGAAGGGGCTGATACCTTTGATATCTACCGCGACAATGCCATTGACCACCTGACGTTCGGTTATGGCGCGCATCAATGTATGGGCAAGAACATCGGGCGGATGGAAATGCGGATCTTCCTCGAAGAAGTGACCCGCCGCCTGCCCCATTTGCGGCTGTCCGAGCAGGAATTTGACTACCTACCCAACACCTCATTCCGGGGACCGAATGAACTGTGGGTCGAATGGGATCCCGCACAGAACCCAGAGCGAACCGACCCGAATGCGATCCACCCCCGTCGCACCTTTGCCGTAGGCCCCCCCGCACGGCGCGACATCGCGCGAAAGGTACGGATCGCGGAGGTGCGCCAAGAGGCTGACGGCATCCTTGGCCTGACCATTGAAGACGCGCAGGGTCGCCCCTTGCCTAAATGGACTGCCGGGTCGCATATTGAGCTCTGCGTTGGCGCGTATGACCGTAAGTATTCGCTATGTGGTGTGCCCGAGAGTGACAGCTATCGTGTTGCTATTCTGCGCGAGGAACTAGGGCGTGGCGGGTCTCGGCATATTCATGAAACCCTCAGTGCTGGCGCGGAAATCCGTATGCGCGGGCCATCGAACCTGTTCCGGCTTGATGAAACCGCGCCGCATGTGGTGCTTGTTGCGGGCGGCATTGGGATCACGCCGATCCTTGCGATGGCCGACCGTCTAAAGGCCTTGGGGCAGAGTTATGCACTCCATTATGCTGGCCGATCTAAATCAACCATGGCGTTTTTGGACCGTGTGACCCGCGATCACGGCGCGCGCCTGTCGTTGTATGCAGGGGACGAAGGTGATCGGATGGACCTGCCCGACATGGTCGCGGGTCTGGAAGATGGCGCCCAAATCTACGCATGCGGGCCTAAGGGGCTGCTGAGTGCGCTGGAGACGCTGACCAAGGATCTACCCGAAGGCACATTCCACTTCGAGCATTTTTCGACCAGCGCCACGGGCATTGACCCCGACAAAGAGCAGGCGTTTGAGGCGGAACTGACGGACTCAGGTTTGGTAATCAAAGTCGCTGCCGACACTACTTTGCTGGATGCGATCATGGCGGCAGGGATCGATGTCGCCTGCGATTGCCGCGAAGGGCTGTGCGGATCATGCGAGGTGGCCGTGGTCGAGGGAGAAATCGACCACCGAGACATGGTTCTAACGCGGGCCGAACGTGCCGAAAGCAACCGTATGATGACCTGCTGTTCGCGATCCAAGAACGGGGCGCGAATTAAGCTTGCCCTTTAAGAGAACAATCACAGAATGACGACGACAAACAGGGAGGACCTCAAAATGTCACTTAAGAATATCCTCATTGCCAGCGTAGCCGCGACTGCGACCTTGGCCACAACCGCTCAGGCGGAAACAACGCTCAAGATTAGCCACTACCTGCCCGCAGTACACGGGATTCACACCGATTTTATCGTTCCTTGGGCCGAACAGGTGACCGAATGCACCGGTGGCGAGGTCCAGTTTGAGATCTTTCCTGCAGGCAGCCAACTGGGCAACGTCGCGCGGCAGCAAGAACAGGTTATGGCGGGTGTAGTTGACATCGCGCACGGGCTACACGGGATTCCACGCGGGCGGTTCCCGCGCACCTCTTTGATTGACATGCCTTTCCTTACCAATGACGCAGGGGCTGCCAGCTATGCGCTGTGGGAACTGCTACCGACACATCTGGCCGAAGAATATGATGGACTTAAGGTGCTGGCACTGCATGCCCATAACGGTGGGTTGTTGCACACAAACGAGAAAAAAGTCGAGACAATGAAGGATATGGATGGGTTGCGCATCCGAACGCCCAGCCCAGCGGTTTCTGAAATGCTGTCCGCCCTGGGCGCCGACCCCCAGGGCCTACCGCCGGGCGAGGTCTATGAAAGCCTGCAACGTGGCGTCATTGATGGCACTGTTTTCCCGTGGGACCCTGTTAAAAGTTTTGGCCTGAACGAAGTGCTGAACTACCACTTGGATCTCGGTGCCTATACTGTGTCGTTCTTCTACATCATGAACCAGCGGTCCTATGACAGCCTAAGCGCAGAAGCGCAGGCCTGCGTCGATCAGGCATCAGGTGCAGAATTGGTGGGTAAGTTCGGCGATTGGTGGAGCGAATGGGACGTGCCGGGCCGTCAAGACGCGATTGATGCGGGCCATGAAATTACCCAACTTTCACCCGAAGAGCGTGCTCGCTGGCGTGAAGCCTTGCAGCCGATGATGGATAGCTACCTCGCGTCGGTGAAGGATGAAGGCATCGACAATGGTGTCGAAATCTATCAGGCGATGCAGGAGAAGATTGCCGAATTTGAAGCGGCGCAGGACTGATCCTGCGGGATTGCGTCGCGAGTTCCGGCCCTGGGAGCAACCTTGGGCCGGTCCTTTTTGAAGGGGAGGGGATCACGTGGAACAGGTTTCGAAGATTGCCGGTTGGCTGATCAATGGGTTAGCCGTCTTGGGTGTCGCCGCTTTTGGCGCGGCGGCCTCCGTGACAGTCGTCGATGTTGTAGGGCGCCGCTTTGGCTATCCTATCGAAGGTGTGGTCGATCTGGTGCAATTGTTCGTTGTCACTGGCGCTTGGCTGACGATGCCTTTCGCATTCTTCACCGCGGCCCATGTCAGTGTTGATTTTCTTCTGTCGGTGATGCCAGGCCCGTTAATGATTCCGCTGAAGCTGCTGGCTGCTACGGCAAGTTTGGTGCTGGTCGCCCTGATGCTCTGGCAAGGCTATCTGACGTTCGAGACCCGAACCATGTTTGGCGACAAGTCTCAGCAGTTGGGCATTCCAATCGCGTGGTATTGGTATCCGCTGCTGATCGGTTTGGCGGTGTCCCTGTTGGCGATCGTCATGGAACTCGCGGTATCGCTAAGACGGGAGCTTGGTTATGAGTGATCCAATCCTTGGCGTGGCAGGCTTTGTTGCGGCGCTGGTGCTGATCGCACTTGGCCTGCCGGTTGCGATCTCGATGGGTGTCATTGGGGCCTTGGGCTACTGGTATCTGAACGGCTGGATGGGCGTGTCTTACATCCTCGGATCCAGCCCTTTTGAATCAATCTTTCCTTATTCGTTCTCAGTGATTCCACTATTCGTCATGATGGGCGTGTTTGCGTCGCATGCCGGGCTATCCCGGTCGCTGTTCAATGCTATCAATGCGTTTATTGGTCACAGGCGAGGCGGGCTGGCAGTGACAACCGTTGGCGCGAGCGCCTTCTTTGGCGCGATTTGTGGATCATCGCTGGCGACCGTGGCCACCATCGGCCGCGTCGCTTTGCCCGAGATGAAGCGTCACGGTTATAGCCCATCGCTTTCCACCGCTACCGTCGCCGCAGGGGGCACATTGGGTGTTTTGATCCCGCCCTCGATTCTGTTGGTAATTTACGGTCTGCTCACGCAAAGTTCTATTGGCCAGTTGTTCATCGGGGCGCTGGTACCTGGCATTCTGGGCGCGCTGCTATACGCAGGCGCCATCATGGTACAGGTGCGCATAAAGCCTGAAATGGCACCTCCGGCCGAAAGAGCAGGCTGGGGCACGCGCTTGCGATACCTTGGCCAAGTTTGGCAGGTACTTGCACTGTTCGGGTTGGTCATCGGAGGAATCTATCTTGGTTGGTTCTCTCCCACCGAGGCGGCAGCCGTCGGCGCAGTCGGTGCCTTTTTTCTGGCCGTATTCTCGGGTGAGTTGAACCGCGAAGTGCTCAGCCTGTCCGTGTTTGAAACGGCGGGATTAACCGCGATGATCTTTTTCATTCTGATCGGTGCGGCGCTTTTCAACTTCTTTCTTGAGAATACTGGCCTGCCCCAAATGTTGATCGATCAGATCCGCAGTTCAGGGCTCGGTCCGCTATCGGTTATGGTGATGATCTTGATCTTTTACGTGATCCTTGGGTGTTTCATGGACGCGATGTCGATGATCTTGCTGACTGTGCCTCTATTGGCCCCCGTGGCGCTGGAGTTGGACTTTAACTTAATCTGGTTTGGGATTGTGGTGGTTACGGTTGCTGAAATTGGGCTGATCACGCCCCCAATCGGAATGAACCTTTTTGTGGTGCAAGCCGCCGCCCGTGACGTTTCGCAAACCACAGTCGTTAAGGGCATCCTGCCGTTCATCCTAGCTGATATTCTACGGCTGGCGATACTTTTGGCCTTTCCTGCGATTGTACTATGGCTGCCAAGCCAGACCTTCTGAACAGCTCCCTGCGCGATGGATAGGCCGGGTCGCGAAGACTTCATATTCGGGGCTCTAGGTGCTCCAAGGGAATATAAGCATGCCGCACTGTTGCAGCGGCATGCTTATTGCGAATGAGTCAACCGGCCAGCCTGAGTGCCTATTCGTAGGAAAGAAACTCAATCACACGGAGGTGCGGACGAAAAGTTGGACTATCTTGGAGATAGTCCATGTACAGCTACGAAGAACGACTGCGCGCGGTTAAGCTTTATATCAAGCTCGGCAAGCGCGTGCAGGCCACCATCCGTGACACCATCCGTGAGTTGGGGTATCCAACGAAGAACGCCTTGAGAGGGTGGCATCAAAAATACCAACGTCTGCAGGACTTGCAGATACGATCGGCGACGCGCGCGCTTTGGGCTATCCAGGCCGAGCCACGCCGACTGTTTAGGTGCGCGAGGCCTTTCCTGCCACGAAGACGGCCTCCAACGCGACATATGGCCCTGGCAATCACTCTGACGCCGCGAAACAGGCTGCTGTGGTCGGGCTATATAGTCGTCATGAAAGTGCCCAGGCCCTAGCCGAAAAGTTCGGAGTTAGTCGGCCGACGCTCTATGCTTGGAAAACTCAGATCCTTGGCGCACGGAGTCTCTGCTGCGGTCGGTCTTCACCGTCGCGGGATTGGCGACCCCGGCTTGGCTGGTTGAAATCGAAGTTGTGGCAGTCCGCTCTGGCCCATGAGATCTGGAGACAGACAATCGTCTGAATGTTGAAGCGGTGGCCCGATAAAGGCCACCGCTTTTTTTCAGCCTTCGGTGCGATACCAGTCCGCGACGTTCCACAGGTCGCTGTCCCAAGCGTTCAGCTTGACGCCACCAAGCGTGTTACCCTGTGCTGCCACCGCCGCGCGGTTGATTAGCGGCAGCATGGATTTGCTCTCGGTCGTGATAATGTCGTTCAGACGTTCAACCAGACGCGCGCGATCTTCGATCTTGCTGGTGCGAGATAGCTCATCCAGCAGGGAGTCGTATTCCTCATCGCAAAAGCGGTTGATGTTCTCGCCCTGCCACTGGGTTGATGGCTTTGGCTCATTCCCACAACGGCGCTGCGCGAGATAGGCTTGCGGATCAGTGCCGTCATAGAGGTTCGCATACATTTCGACATCGGCATAGAACTTGGGAAAAGTGTCGGGGCTACCGGGGTCGCCGCCGAAAAAGACCGACGCGTCGATGTTACGCAACTCAACCTCGATGCCGATCTGGTTCCACCAGTCTTTGATCAGCGCCTGGAAGTCTTGACGCACGGCGTTGGTAGAGGTCTGAAACACGATCGACAGACGCATACCGTCTTTCTCGCGTACGCCGTCCCCGTCTTCGTCCAGCCAGCCTGCTTCATCCAAAAGTGCTTTCGCAGCTTCCAAATCCTGCGTCATACATTCAGTATTGTCAGAGCTATAAATCGGCGGTGCGGGAACCAGATTGCAGGTTGGCCGTCCTGCCTGACCGTAGCCGATTTCGTTGAGCAATTCGCGATCGATTGCCATGCTCATGGCTTGCCGAACATTCCGGTCGATAAGAAAAGGATGAGGCTCCTGAACCGTGGCTCGCGTTTCCGGGGGCAGGTCCGGAGAAGGGTTCGTCATATTGATTTCGATCCGCTCGACAAGGGGACCGAACTCAAAAATAGGCTTTCCCGTACCGCCCTCTGCGATTGTTTCCAGCACGTCAGGTGCCATCAACAAATCCCACGCGTAATCAAACTCACCGGTTTCCATTACGGCGCGCGCGGCTGAAACGGCGTCTCCACCGCCTTTAAAGTTCAGCTTGGCAAAGGCGGGCTTGGCGGGATCGCGATAACTGTCGTTTGCAACAAGCTGGATAGAATCATTTGGCCGAAAGTCCGTGACCACAAACGGGCCGCTGCCAATCGGATTGAAGTTTTCCTCGGTACAGCCTGGCGCCCGCGCACCGGCGCATTCAGCAAACTGTGCAGCCTGAAGGATAGGCGAGGCCGCCCCAACAAAAGGCAGATACGGGTAAGGTTTCGGCTCAACGAAATGGATTGTTATCGTCCGGTCATCAATGACTTCGACATTTTTGACGTCATTAAACTTGGACAGCTGGGCGCAACCACCTTCGGGGTTCATGCAGTAATCTGCCGTAAATTTTACATCATCGGCTGTTAGAGGCGTGCCGTCCGACCAAGTCACCCCTTCTTTCAGCTTCCAGGTAATAGCAGTTAAGTCTTCGGTCATGCCGCCGTTCTCGACCGTTGGGATTTCGACTGCCAGTTTCGGAACAAGCTCGCCTTTCTCATCGGCGTTGGCCAAAGGCTCAAGCACCATGCTGGAAGCATCGCGCTCTTTCACACCGCCGGATAGATAGGGGTTCAAGATTGAAGGCGCTTGCCAGTAGATAATGTTGAGTTGATCATCGCGACCGCGCTCGCCCTCTTGGGCAAACGCCATTGATGACAGCAAGGTCATCGAGGTTGCTCCGAGTAAATGTGCTGTGAACCGCATGGTCTATCCTCTGATCTGTTCGTGTTGAACGCGAATAATTACTTAACCAATCAAACAGATTCTTACCGATTTACAAGGCTGAGGACTCACGGTGGCGGCAGAGCAGGCATCTTCCCGACAAAGCCGCACCATTACCGAGAGCTATTCAAGCCCGGAAGCCAAGTACACCATGGGTTCCATTCTAAATCGCGGACCCTCTCAAACGCTATTCTAAAGGACACGGCAAATGGGCAATCAAGCTTCCACCTAAGGTTTCGGTGGCGGTGAACCGCGCGAAATATTTCCCTACAAACTGCCCTGATACCGAGCCGATCATCACTTCTGAATTGGTTGTCAGTCTCTACACGCACACCAAACGAGGCTATCATACTGGGGGGTTAACTCACCGCATGTACTTGTTTCGGCAGCGCAGTCTGCGGAAAAAGTGGCGACGACCCACCTGGGGTGTAAAGGGGAAAGGGTCACCGCATTTATTCGGCGCTGCAGGGAGGATGCACCGGCGTGAATGAACTACAACTGTCGTTCACAAAATGCATATACGTGCGCTTTAGGAAAAAGCAAAGACGGGGGCAGATTTCCACTGGTATGCCCAACCTGATGCACTTTGGGATGTGCGAAGAAAGGCGACGACCCTCAAGAACCAGGGAATGGAACGAAGGCCGCCGCAGTTTACCGCGGCCCATGGAAGTGCAAGCCGAGGTAGAATAGGGCGTCACCCGACACCCTAAAATTGCTTTCGACCAAAAAACTGCACAAAGCAAATGGTTTTGAAAAGCACTTATATGTTGGCCTTGTCGCTCTCTGCATTTAAGCCTGCGTCTTCCAGCTGTTCTCTGTTGGGCAGATCGCGCAAAGTCTCAAGGTCAAATGCGACGAGAAACTGCTCTGTAGTAACGAAGGTGTAGGGCGCGCCACGACGGGGCGCCCTTGGCCCGGCCCCGATTAGGTTGTGCGCATGTAACCGCCCAATCAGGTCCCGGCTAATCTCTTTGCCGAAGATGTCTTTCAACCCATCGCGGGTGATTGGTTGATGATAGGCAACGGCGGCGAGGACTGCGACGTCGAACGCATTCAGGTCCGTAAACTGATCATCTACGTCCGCAGCAAGGCGGATCGCTGGGGCATAAGCGGCCCGCGTCCGAAACACCCATCCACCGGCAACTTGAGAAAGTTCAAAGGACCGTTCCTCGAGGTCTACGGACAGGTCTTCAATCAGCAGGTCGACCGACACCCCCTCCCCCACCACCCGCGCCAAATCATCGCGTTTAATAGGCGATGCACTGGCGAACAGCACCGCCTCAATCCGGCGCATCCACTCGCGCCAGCGTAGCTCGGTTGGAAGGTCGGCAAGCTCGCGGTCGAGCTCTGACGCGGGGCGATTTTTTGCCATACCTAAACCCCGTAGATCCGAAACGTCTCACGACCAGTCAATTCACGCACCGCGCCGAGCGCAATCAAACGATCACATAGCCGCCGCGCCGCCCGATCTGGCAAAGGCAACGCGGACGGGGTCACGGCGTCACGGGTTAGAAAAATCTCAACCGCCTGCTTTGCCGCTTTCGCCCGGAGCTTGGGGGCGACTGCTTTCAGATGAGCTGTCCGACGCGCAAGGCCGGCGGAGAGCCGCACGGCCTCCGCGGCCGATGAGATGATCGCGCGATGACAGGCCCGACGCAGGTCTTCGCCTCGCTTTCTCAAGTCAGCACGGTTCAGGCCTTGGGCCAACAACGGCACAAGATAATCCCAGCCGAGCGCCTGCGCGAGGGCCGCATCCGTCAAGATAAGCGCCGACAGCTCTTCCCGCGGCGCATCGGTCAGGACCATCTCCAACACCATGGCCGCGCGAGAGACCGGCGCCCCCTGCCCCGCATCGAGCCACATAGCGATCTGCTCCCGCTCAAGGGTCGGTACGGCGCGGCTCAGAGCCGTAATAGACACCGGCCGCTCGGCTGCGCAACGCCAAGCCAGGTAGTCCCCACCTGCCGGTCCCGGTAGATCACCCGGGCGCAATAAGTGAACAGCGTCCCGCAAGTCTCGAGTCCGCTCAGAACGGCCAGAAAACGACACACTTGCCTCAGCGGCACGCAGCGCGAGACGTTCCCGCAATAAAGTTTTGGGGACTTCGTGTCGTGCCAACACCTGATCCAGTTGAGCAAGCGCCGCACCCGACAAAAACGCCACATCTTCAGGGGTTTCGGCTCGTCCGGAGGTGACCCAGTCAGGCATCCGAGGTAGCGTGGCAAGACACTCGATTGAATTCGCGCGGGCAAAGGTCATGCACGAAGCATACATCGAGGCGGCTCTTTATGCCAGAAAATAGCGACAAAACCGCCCAACATTGCTACGGTTAGATATGTCCAATAATCTTACATTATCGGAAGTAAAAAGATATGCTTTAGCACAGTCGTAATATTCGTGAAATTTTGGGGGAAACATGGCCACAGAGGACGCGAAGCTGAGCTCAGCACGCCCTAGCACATCCGAAAATGCTCAGGGTGACGCGAGAGAGCAAAAGAAAAGTGACGGCATCTCCCTGCCCTCGCATGTGGCTGGCTCAGGCGCCCTCGATCAGCTGGTAGAAACCGCACGCGGCTATGCAAAACAGGCGGCCTCTGAGAACACCCTGACTGCCTATGCAAAAGACTGGGCGCACTTTGCCCGCTGGTGCAGATTGAAAGGAACGGAGCCCTTGCCGCCTTCACCCGAGATGATCGGCCTCTACCTCGCCAACTTGGCGGCACCCACGGGAAAGGCACCTGCCCTCTCAGTTTCGACCATCGAGCGCCGTCTTTCTGGCCTTCGCTGGAACTACACTCAGCGCGGCTTCAACCTCGATCGCAAGAACCGCCATATCGCCACCGTGCTGGCCGGCATCAAACGCAAACACGCCCGTCCGCCGGTGCAGAAGGAGGCGATCCTGGCCGAGGACATTCTCGCGATGGTAGCCACCTTGCCTTACGACCTGCGCGGTCTGCGAGACCGGGCCATCCTACTGATCGGCTATGCGGGCGGGCTGCGTCGGTCGGAGATCATCAGCCTCGACGCTCACAAGGATGACACGCCGGATTCCGGCGGTTGGATCGCGATCTTCGACAAGGGCGCCCTGCTCACTCTCAATGCTAAGACTGGCTGGCGCGAGGTCGAAATTGGCCGCGGTTCCAAGGACCAGACCTGCCCCGTGCACGCACTCGAACAATGGCTGAATTTCGCCAAGATCAACTCCGGTCCGGTCTTTGTCGGCACGTCGCAGGATGGCAAAAGAGCATCCGAGAAGAGATTAAACGACAAGCATGTCGTGCGGCTGATCAAGCGCACGGTCTTGGACGCCGGAATTCGTGCCGACCTACCTGAAAAGGACCGGCTCGCGCTGTTTTCCGGTCATTCGCTGCGTGCCGGCCTAGCCAGTTCGGCAGAGGTTGATGAACGCTATGTCCAGAAGCAGCTCGGGCACGCTTCAGCCGAAATGACGCGCCTCTATCAACGCCGGCGCGACCGGTTCCGAGTGAACCTGACGAAGGCAGCCGGATTGTGACGAGGATCAGGTGTCTTCGGATTGCAAAGCCAAACGCGAGGCAACATGGCGCGGGAGATCGCTTCGGGAATGGAGGATATCCACGATGATAACCTCCTCCGATCGGTCTAGAAAGACTAGGAAATACTCCCCTGCCCTCATGAACCGTAGGTCTTCGCCATCACCAACGAGAGCTACGCAACTCCGACTATGGGCTTGGTCATTCAGAATGCGTTCACAGCGGTTGAGTAATTCTACCTCATAAAGCTCTGCTTGGCGGAGTCCGAAAGTTTCGACCGTCCATATAGCGAGTTCAGTAAGGCTGGCTTCCGCACGACGGGTTAGCCGGAAGGCTTGGCTCATGAACGCGCGCGCGCAGTAGCAAAGGCCCTACAGATCGCATCTTTGCCGCTGCCCTCAGCAAAATCACCCGCCTTGGCCTGCGCCAGACCCTCGAGAAGCCTTTCGCGGTTCCCCATGATCTGCGCCTCCTCCTGCTCGAGCAGCCTCAGGCCAGCGCGCAGGGCTTCACTCGCATTCTGGTAGCGCCCGGACGCCACCAGTGCTTGAACCAAATGGTCTTGGGCTTCGGTCAGGACAACGTTGCGGGTCACCATCGGTCGAATCTCCCCTATTGGCATTATATGCCAATGCGAAGTCTTGGTCAATGGAGACCGATTTTGGGCGAGGAACAGCCATTAGATAACCTCTCATCCCGTCACTATCTCGTTTCTGTGCCCCTGCCCCGCGCGGAAGACGATCGGAAGGAGTTACCTCGTGCCTGGAAATAAATAATATCAAAAAATTTCTGTGACTCAAATTTCTATTCTAGTTGTCCTCACCGGTTTACGCGGATGCCACTATCTCAGGTTAGAATATCGAACATCTCGGATGGAATAATGGGAAGGACTTGACCGCGGTCGTGCAGGCCGTGCTTCAATTTGACTTGATCCCAGATCAAAAAGTCATGGGTGTAGAAGGCGCGGATCAGCTGATCCGGTCGTTCAAGGCTAAAACTGGCGCGCGATGGGACGCTCTAGTATCGCATGCCTCCTACTCCTTCCTTTAATGCACAGGTAGAATAACTTTAGTCGATGTCGCTGTTCTCTATCTGGACGATCGCGAAGTCTTCGTGCAAGGGCCCATCTCTATGCATTTCGTGCCCGCCAATGGGTTTCAGTTCGTCTTGGTCGCGGTACATTCAAACTATAAAAATCAACGGCTGAACGAGAGAAGGGAGCGCTTGTCCTGCGATTCTACCTCGTTCAGCTGAATGAGAGTTTTGAAGGCACCCAGGCTTTCGTTGCGGTCGTTTTCAACTTGCCTCCGACGGAAGCGGTATGGGACCCAGTCAGCCAGTTCGTGGCAACTGTGATAAGCCTAGGCGGCACTACACTCATCTCCAACCTCTATGATAATATCTGGGCGCCGCGCGTCGTGAGCCTTCCTATTCAGGACAGCGCAGGCTGGGATTTCCGCATCAACTCTGGGAGTCACCCATGCTCAGGGGTTTGAAAGGGTGTCGAATCATATCCCGGCTTAATGTCGCTGAACCCGGACGCCGAGCCGGTCATCTACCCAACAGTTAGAAATGACCGCGGTCAATTTGACAACGCGTCGTTCCTTTCCGCCGAGCCGGCTAAAGCTCCTGAAACGGCAGCTCCAGTAATCGGGAACAGGAACTCGACAATTTACTATCTCCCAGAGTGCCCCGACTATTCAACGACCGGTTCAAAGTAGCGCTTTGGCTACAACCTTGAAGCCGCTGCGACCCGAGCCGGATTCCGCAGAGTGAAGAAATGCTAAAGCGCGCGGTTCGGAAAAGATCTATTTCTTCACAGGCTGAGGCTTTTCATGCAAGCTAGATAGTATTAATCAGAGCAACTCAGAAGGATACAGAATATCTGATATGATTGTTCAGGTAAAAAAATACATTCGGGTCCGGGGGCCAGAACATCTGTGGGAACCTGACTGGCGGATCAGGATTAATGCTGATGACAAGCTTACTACCTGTATACCAATGTCTCATGTCACGCGCGACATCGCGGTTGAAGCTCCGACCATATCTGAGACGTCTGAAGCGCTTTCATCAGGAAACTGAAGGGTTCGAGATGTCCACTTGATCTCGATTGACTGCGGTCCCTTTCAGGTCGATCACAGTATTCTAAGAAGGCACCGTATCAGATTCAGGAGAATTGACCGCGGTCAATTTGGGCTAAGCCCCGGATCATGTTAGGTTCAACGCATGCCTGCAACCGGTTTGCCCGCGATGAAGCCATCGATCATTGAGGTGAAATAGGCGGCCGGTGATTTGATGCGTAACGCATTCTCAGCCAGATATTCCAATGCTCTGAGCATGTTCGGCCATCCGATTGAAACGACACCTTTCGCCAGAGCGTCACTTTTCAAATTCAAAAAAGATCCGAAAAGAAAAACTGTTTCCCGCAGACGAGACGGAGATTGCACAGCGTTCGGATAGAGGCTGGCGATATTGGGACAACGCTCCCATGCTTCGACAAGCCGGGCATATTCGTTGGGCGCTTTCATATTAGGATCTATTTTTAAGGACTCTACTTGCCGGACAATTTGACCGTTCTTGCCGGACTCTTCCGACGTCTCCGCAAACAGGTTTCGAGGGCAAGCATCGCGCTGAACGCCGACTTTTCGGCTTGGCAAAGCGTCTGACTGGGCCGCTTCAAATTCATGTTCTAGCTCATCACCAACACCGCTTTGGCCGGGGTCAATTTCCCGGAGAGCAATTTCATTGAGGCCTGCATTCCCCAGCTGATCGGCGGGTGCAGGGTAGGGGATGCTGTGATGGGGTGGAGCGATCTGGCTATCCTCATCCCTGGCAGAAAGAGGCGCTTCAGTGGCAGGTTTCAGCTCGCGCATTTCGCAGATCAAAGCTGACACCTCTTCTGTCTTTAAAGAAGCTCGGCGTAGAATCTTCTTCACCTCAGCGAGAAAGTCGATCTGTGCCGCGGTCAACTGCTGAGGTGCGCGCAGAAGATCAGCCCGAATTGCCAACGCTACGGAACGCGTCAAGCGAAGCTCTTCCGCTTCAAGTTCGAGCCTTGCTGCCTCGGCCACCAGCTCGGGGTAGGCTTGGAGGAGGGGGGACAGATCGAAGCCAAAGGCGTCACGCACAACCCCGCCGACCCGGAGCGGGAAACGTTTTCCGGTGGCGCTGTCTTTGCGCGTGATGAAGCCGATATCGCAGAGCTTCGCGATGTGGCGCCGAAGCACTCGCTCATTCATGCGGTTGGCACGTTCACAGATGGATTTATTCGAGGGGTAAACCACGAGAAGCTCCCCGGAGCTAAGCGGGGCCTCTTCGCCTGTTTCGCGATTTCGGCAGGGGAGGAAGCTCAAAAGCGACTCAAGAACAAGGATTGTACTTGGCGTTATTTCATAGCTCGGTGAGCTGCTTTTGACCGCGGTCATCAAATCGCGACGGGTTACTTGGGGTGCTGGTCCAAGGCGGGTAGGGGGATGGCTCCCCCGTTCCCCGGTATGAATCACCGTGGTTGTAGCCTGTATCATAAATTTTCAGACGGCAAAGAGAAACCATTCACCAAAAACGGTGTTGCAAACGATTCTCTAGCAAGGTATCCATGAGGTGCTTAAATCTTATGGGACCCTTCGAGACTTCGGTTTCGGGGGGTTTCTTTTTGCGTTGCGTCTGCCACCTTTCTCTTTGTTATTCTCTATGGTTGTTACGAGGCCATTATGGCTCTTATTGTCGTTCGGTCCGATGAGTTGACCATGGTCAACTATTTAGAATCAATTACTTAACCTTTTGACCACCGGCCAATTCGCTTGACCAGCTGTCAAATATTTGAAGAAGATGGTCCTCAAGATACTCGATAAAATCAGTTGCATATTCTTCCGTTGTCTCGATGGTGATTTTCCCGCGCTTCTTGACGAAGCGAACCGGCTTATCGCCCACCGTCAATGGTTCAGAGCGTCTCACCGGGGCGGCTACTTGTTGCTGCGTCTCTTCGCTCAAGGTGGCGGTACGAATCGTATCAATGAGGCCCTGCAGAGCCTTGAGGGGGTCCTCCTCGTCAGGGACCATCGCAAGCAGCTTGTTGGTATCGAGGACACCAGTTTCTTTGAGGGCCTTGCGAAGATCCAACCATGGCCGACGGCCAATATCATGACCAGAGCCAATACGTTCGATGACCTCGATGGGTACATCACGGGCCACGGTAGCGAGGCGGCTCAATGTCGTTTTATCAACCGCCAGAAGCCCGCAAATCTCATCTTTATCGAAGCCGTACTCGTCCAGACGCGTTGCGAAAACTGCCTGTTCGATGAAGCTTCGCTGAAGGCGCGCGGAGTTCTCACGTGCGAGCGACATGAGGGCATCGCGCTCTTCCATTTCACGGATGAGCGCGCGCACCGGGATGCCAAGTTCACGGCAAGCCGCGATACGCCGCCGCCCATAGACCACTTCATACCGCTGACCGGCGCCACGCCTGTAACGTAGCAGAACCGGGAGCTCCTGTCCGGAAGCCTGGATCGATGCAATCAGATCATCGAGTCCATCGCTCGTATCAAAACGGTCCTGCAGCGCGGAATCTGCGATCTCACGTGTATCCACCATTTGAGCGGCTTGGGAAGAGACCTGGCTCAATACATTGGACATGGCTTGTAAGGACCTGGGTCCGCTTGGCGCTTTAGTCTTCTCTTGCACGATAGGGGAGGGGGGCTGCGCGAGAGTTTCGGATGGCGAAGACGCCTCACTGAGTTGACTTAGGCTTTTAGCGAGTAGATCACGTCTCATCTGATACATTCCTTCCCCAAGCGGCCTGGATCATCTTCTCGACGTCGTTTGAGAAGCCGATGACGCTTTCAAGCGCGCGGTTATAGGTCTTGCGGTTCTTGGCGCCGGCCAAATCCACCTCGAAGATCGTCTTTTGCGAAAGTCCGGCTTCACTGATTGCCGACGACTTCACGAAAGGGGTAGGGATCACGCTATCGCCGAGCAGTTGCCGGATCCAATCAGCAAGATCGACCTGCGTACTGATGCCGGTGTCATAGCGGGTCAGCAGATAGGCGAAATTATCGTAGTTTGCGACGCCGCCGTTACCATGAATGACCTCAAGCACACCGGAGGCCATGTTGAGAAACTGGCTTGCCGAGGCAAGATCGACCCGTTCAGGGATTACGGTCATTAGTAGAGATGTGGACGCACATACGGCCGCCATAGTCAGATAGCCCAGCTGTGGGGGACAATCGATGATGACGATATCGTAGTCGTCTTCGACCTGACGGAGGCTATCCCCCAGCCTGTTGAAGAAAACGGGCTGCTCGCCGCGGCTGAGCGCCATTGGCGTTTCGGTCTCGAACTCAGATAGCATGATGCCGCCCGGTACGAGGTCGAGGTTTGGCACATAGGTTTTGCGCAGCACATCTGTGATGGGCACGCGGATCGTATCACCGTCTGTATAGCGCAGCGCGTCATAGAGCGTTCCGCCTTCCTTGAAGTCCAGCTCAGGCTGATATCCGAAGAAGGTTGTCAGGGAAGCCTGGGGATCGGCATCTATGCAGAGAACGCGATATCCACGAGCGGCAAGTCGAAATGCAAGATGAACCGATGAGGTCGTTTTCGAACTGCCCCCTTTAAAATTGACGGTCGACCAGACTTGTAGTTTATCATCAGGCTTGCGTCCCGGCAGAAAATGATGGGGATCCTTGGCGTTCTTATCGAGGATCTTTCGGATCTTCAGAACGTCTTCAGCGGTGTAGGAGCGCTTGTTCCCAGTACTCTGAGCAACGTCAGGAATTTTGCCTTCAAAATGCGATTTACGCAGGTAGCCTCCGCTAACCCGAAGCAGCTCTGCAACTTCTGCTCCCGAGAAGGTCCTGAGGGTCTTCTCTTCCTTCGGAGCAAGAAAGAGCTTCGACATATTGTCAAGCGCCTGCGACAGCCTTTCGGAGTCTGCGCGTAGCTTATCATGAAGTGCGTTTGTCAT